>DASWOO010000344.1:0-2310 GCA_036404335.1 Kofleriaceae bacterium | reverse complement strand
GCTCGGCCGCGTCCAGCAGCTCGAGGCGTGGCAGGCGACGCAGCCGCAGCCGCGCGCCTAGCCCGCGAGGGCTGCTCAGGCGGCGCGGTCGAGCGCGAGGCGCGACTGGGCGTCGACGAAGTCGCGCAGCAGCGGCCTGCCATCGGGCCAGCCGCCCAAGTGGGAGTCGCTGTTGATGTGGCCGGCCGACGCCAGCACGCTGACCTCGCTGCCCCAGTCGAAGGCCGTGCGGATCGACCACGGCAGCTCGGCGTACGGGTCGTTGTCCGACGCCACCACCCGCGAGCGGAACGGCAGCCGGTCGCGCGGCACCGGCGCGAAGTCGCGCAACAGCTCGGGGCAGCGCTTGCGGTCCAGGTCGGGCGGGGCGACCAGCAGCGCGCCCCGGATCCGCCGCGTGCCGTGCACGGCCCAGTGCGCGATCGCGATGCAGCCGAGCGAGTGCGCGACCAGCACCGGCGGCTCGCTCGCCGCCGCGATCGCCTGGTCCAGCGTGCGCACCCACTCGGCCCGCCTGGGCGCAAACCAGTCCGGCATCTCGACGCGCGTCGCGCCGGCCAGCTCGCGCTCCCAGTAAGTCTGCCAGTGGTCGGGGCCAGACCCGGCCCAGCCAGGAACGATCAGGTAGCTCGCCATGATACGAGATGCATTTCTAATATAACGGACGCCCCGCGTCAAGCCCGGCCTGCGGAGCCAGGTCGCTACTGCTTCCGCCCGCCTCACCGCTCGCCGCCGAAGTGCACGGTGAGCTGACCCGGCGAGGCCAGGTAGAGCACCATCGGCGGCACGCGCTTGCCGATGAAGTTGTCGAGCCTGCCGTCGGCATGAGCTGTGATCAGCATCCGCGCCATGTCGGCGCTGCTCAGCTTGTCGCCGCGCACCATGACGATCGTCGCGTTCGCCCTCGTCCAGGCCGCGCGCTCCATCGGCCGCCGCTTGATCGCGAAGTCGCGCGTGACGATGACCCACCCCCTCGCCGCGACCGCCGGCATCCAGTCCTCGTCGGCGGCGTCCTTCGCAAAGTGATCGCGATGCGCCTCGCAGGCCATTCCGACGCCGCGCAGCGCCTTGACCAGCTCCGGCCCATCGAGGTTCGCGTCCAGGTAGAAGACGAGCCCGTCAGGCGGCCTTGGCGACATCGAGACCCCACCGCAACACACCTTCGATCACATCGCCGCTGAGTCCGTAATCCGACGCGAGCTGGGCGACCGAGTCGCCGGCGCGATGGCGATCGATGACCGTCTCGCTCTGCACCGAGCTGCCGACCACCGTCGGATTGCCAAATGCGCGCCGCGGATCGAGCGCGATGATCCGCGGCTCGGTCGGCTCGCGGCGCCACGGATACAGCCGCACCGGCAGCTGCTGGTCGTCGACCTCGACGCGCTGCAGGCTACTGTCGACGACCTCGCGGATCGCCTGCTGCCCGCCCTGCGTGGCGTCGATCAGCTTGCCTAGCTGCTCGACGAAGATGCCGCGGCCATCGGTGTGGAACGGCGTCGTGAGCAGCGGCCGGTCGCCCCCGACGAACTTCAGCGCGCTCCGCACACGCTGCATCGGCAGCTCGAAGCGGCGCGTGAGCGACGCCAGGACATACGCCTCGGCGAGGTTGTTGAAGCTCAGCAGGCTGGTCGAGCGATCGACGTCGATCAGCCGCTGCATCCGGGTCTTGCCTCGCACCCGCTGGCCCCGGACCCAGGTCGCCAGCGTCGTCCTAGGCACGCCAAGATAGACCGCGGCCTCCCGGATCGCATAGGTCGGCAGCTCGCGCGGATCCTTGCCCTCGTAGAGGCTCACGACCTTGCCCATCGATCCACTAGTAGCGCCATGCGCCGGGCCAAGCAACCCCTTGATCAAACACGAGATCTCGCCGCACCACCAGCCAGCCGATCACGACGAAGCTACGCACCGACGCGGCGGGTGTTGACTCCCATCCCCGGTCCGCGCTACCCAAGCCCGACCCGGGGGATTAGCTCAGTGGGAGAGCATCGGCTTTGCAAGCCGAGGGTCTGGGGTTCGATCCCCCAATCCTCCACGCCTCACGCACGCATGCGATGAAGGTCGACGCCGATCGGCGTACGACAGGCGGTGGCGCGAAGCGTTCAGGTGCGCGGGCCGAGGCCGGCGGCGGCGTTGCAGGCCTGGACGGCGTCGCCTTCGAGGGTGATCAGCTGCTTGAGGTTGGCGGAGATGGTGGCGGGGGCGAGCGGCGGGGCGGCGGGGTCACCGCAGGGGCGCGCTTGGAGCGGGTCGAGCTTGGCGCGGATGGCGCGGAGCGGCTGGAAGCGTGGATCGGTGGCGCCGGGGTCGGCT
>DASWOO010000343.1:0-3828 GCA_036404335.1 Kofleriaceae bacterium | reverse complement strand
GCACGTTCATCACGTTCGCGCAGCGCGACGGTGCGAACCGAGACGTGATCAAGGTGATCACGCACGCGCCCGACGCCGAAGACGTGATGGACCTCTACACGTCGTTCTCGTTCGACGTCCTCTGCGCAGAGGTGATGAAGCTCAAGATCGAGCCCTTGGGTGGTCAAGGGGGCTCCCAGGACCCCAACGCGGGGCGCGGCGCCGGATCCTCGGGGCGCGGCGCTGCGCCCGCCGTGGCGGGGTTGATCGCGGGCGAACCTGTCGATGCGGATCCCGCAAGCGCGGGTGATCGGTCGCGCCCAGCTGGCCCGGCACTGGCCGAGATGGCGGTGGCGCCGGCGGGCGGAGCGATCCCCGCGGCGGGGAAGCCTTGGCTCGCCCTGGTTCCTGCGATGACCGAGGGTCCGCCGATGAGGACCGAAAGTCCCCTGGGAGTCCCCGGCACCCCTGTAGCACGAATCCTGAATGATTTTGAGCCGCTGGCCGGGTATGATCCGGCGACCTACGGTTTACGAAACCGTTGCTCTACCACTGAGCTACAGCGGCGTGGTGAGGCGTAACTGGTACCCGAGGCGGGTTGGACGCGCAAGTGGGGCGGCAGGAAACCTCGTGAGCCACGAAGATCTGTGGGCGAAATCCGGACCTTGGCGCCGGCGACCGGTGTGGCGCGGAAGACGGAACGTCGATGCGTCGCACGTGGCGGCATGCGGAGCGCGCGGGGTGCGAGACGGCGGCGGAGACAGGGCGGCGGAGACAGCGGGGACAGTGGGACATGCAGCGAGTCAGTCGTTTGATGAGATCGCGATGTATCGAAACAGGCTGTCGCAGGGGCCGGGCAGATCGAGCCGAGGCGAGTTTCGCGCGGCAAGACCGCGGCGAGCGGTGTCTAGGTGGCAGGCGCTGGCGAATCCTCGACGAGGAACGCGAGCGACGATCTCGGATCTGACTGGCATATCGGTTGCTCTGCGGAGCGACGGATGGGGCCTCGCGCGCGGCGTGCGAGTGCCAATGATTTGTCTTGCACAGGAAGCAAACTATGACTTCGGCATTTCTCGCGGTTCGTCGCTATGGTCGGTCGCTCGCGGCGCTGGTGATCGCGCCGGTGATCGGCTGCGGCATGATCAACGTCAACGGCAAGCCGCTCGGCGGCGGCACGACGAGCAGCAGCGGCGGCGGTGCGGCGGCGAGCAGCGGCGACGGGGAGCAGGCGGCGAGCGGCCCTGCCAGCAGCAGCAGCAGCGGCGCCAGCAGCGGCGGCGGCGGCCAGGTCACCGAGGGCCGGCCGGCGAGCACGCGGAAGCTCGAGGACGTCGCGGCGCCGGATCCGAAGGCGCCGCTGGCGACGTGGACCGCGGAGCAGCAGTGGATGCCGTACCTCAAGTGGGGCGCGGACTACGGCTACGGGACGCTGGCGGGCG
This sequence comes from Kofleriaceae bacterium, assembly GCA_036404335.1. GTDB lineage: Bacteria > Myxococcota_A > Polyangia > Haliangiales > Haliangiaceae > JABFXX01. The sequence continues at coordinate 2,410 of DASWOO010000343.1, read as the reverse complement.
GCGTGGCGCTGGCCGACGAGCTCGGCGACCGGCTGAGCCAGCTCGGGCGCGCGAGCTTCGTCGAGAAGTGCTTCCACAACGCCAAGGACGACGCGTCGTCGGCGCTGATGTGGGCGGTGTGCGGCCGCGATGTCGCGGCGCTGGATCTCAAGGCGCTCGACGCCGAGATCGCCGCGGCCGGGGTCGGCCCCGCGTCGCATGACGAGGTGGTCAAGCACGTGCGCGAGCAGCTCGACGCGGCGAAGAAGGTCGGCGCGGCGGTCGAGGCCGCGGCCAAGGACGACCCGGGCGTGGCCGCGCTGCTGCGGCTCGGCGCCGACGCGCGCGAGGAGTGGAAGGCGTACGCCGCGAGCCACGCCGACCAGGTCGCGAAGTACCTGGCGCTCAAGGACGCCGTGCGCTCGGGCAAGTCGAACGACAAGGGCTACCAGGGCTGCTACGAGGTCACCCAGCCGGCGTTCGCCAAGGCCGTCCGGGCGACGAAGTTCCCGACCGGCGTGCACGGCGATCCGCTGCCGGCCCGGGTCGAGCTGGTGACCCAGACCATCGACGGCTACGTCGCCGCCGTGGCGTACGGCGCGTGCGCGTTCGGCCAGGCGCCGAGCGGCGAGGCGCTGTACGCCGCGGCGGCCAACCCCAAGGGCGGCGGCGCGCGGTTCGGCGCGCGCTCGGTGACCCTGGCCAAGATCCTGTCGCCGGCGTTCAAGCCGAGCTTCGCCGACCGCTCGCTGCAGTTCCACTCGATGGCGTTCGAGTGGCAGTACGGGCTGACGATGCCGGGCGCCAACGCGATCACCGCGATCATGACGCCGGGCGGCGGCGTGGTCGGATCGATCAAGCCGGACGGCGACGCGGTCCACATCAACTTCAAGGGCAACTCCGTCGAGGAGTGCCTCGAGTGGCAGGACACCAACCGGATCGCCCAGGTCACGCCCAACGGCTCGATCAGCTACCAGAAGGTCTGCAAGCAGCGCGGCCGGGTCGCGAACCAGGCCAGCGGGGTCACGACGTCGGCGAAGTTCCTCGGCGGCATCGCGGTCGGCGCCGAGATCATCACGGTCGATCAGTTCCCGGTCGCGGCCTGGAAGGGCAAGAAGCTGACCGGCGTGCTCGGGATCGCGCTGAACTGAAACCGTCCTGACGGCCCGGATCGCTCGTCCAAGCCGGGCCGGGATGGCAGGCTACCCGCGCCATGCCCGACATCGTCCCGCCGTCGGCCGCGCTGCCGCGGCTCGCCCTGCCCGACCGCGCGTTCGCCGCCTACCTGTTCGATTGCGACGGCACGATCGTCGAGTCGATGCCGCTGCACTACACCGCCTGGACCCAGGTCCTCGCCCGGTGGGGCGCGACGTTCGACGAGCGCCAGTTCTACGCGTGGGCGGGCCGGCCGACGTCGGAGATCATCGCCGCGCTCAACGCGCAGCAGGGCCTGGCGATGCCGGTCGACGAGGTGCTCCACGAGAAGGAGGCGCTGTACGTCGCCCTCTTGCCCGAGCTCCAGGGGATCCCCAAGGTCATGGAGCACATCGAGCGCGGCCACGGCCACGTCCGGTTCGCGGTGGTGTCGGGCGGGCCGCGCGCGTCGGTGGTGGCGTCGCTCGAGGCGCTGCACATCCTCGACAAGTTCGAGACCCTGGTCTGCGCCGGCGACTACACGCGCGGCAAGCCGGACCCCGAGCCGTTCCTGGTCGCGGCGGCGCGGCTCGGCGTCGCGCCGGCCGACTGCCTGGTGTTCGAGGACGCCGACTTCGGCATCCAGTCGGCGGCCGCCGCCGGCATGGCCTGGGTCAAGGTCGCGCCGCCGTGGGAGCGCGTGCGATGACGATCGCGATCCGCGCGATCGACCGGGTCCGCGATCGCCGCGGCTGCGAGGCGATCGACACCGGGTTCACCACCGACACGATCTTCGATCTGGTCACGACCGCGCGGCAGATCAGCCTCGTCGAGCGCGCGCTCGAGGCGCCGATCGTCAAGGCGTACTCGATCGGCGAGGTGTTCGCGCCGTGGGCCCGGTGGAACCGCGGCTGGGTCGCCGACGACGGCGGCGCGATCCGCGGGTTCGCCACGGTCGAGTACGAGGCGTGGCACGGCCGGCTCGTGCTGTGGTTCCTGTACGTCGCGCCCGAGTTTCGCCGGCAGGGGGTCGGCCGCGCGCTGCTCGCCGAGGCCGAAGCCTACGGCCGCGCCTCCGGGGCCAGCCACGTCTGGCTCGAGACCAGCAACGTCAACGTGCCCGGGGTCGCCGCCTACGAAAAGCTCGGATACTCGCTGTGCGGCGCCGATCGCCTGTACTACGGCGAGTACATGCCGGGCGAGACGGCGATCTACCTCGCCAAGCCGCTGTAGCGCGGCCTCGCGCGGATCGTGCGCGAACGTAAAGCGGCCCTGACTGTGCGCGAGTCACATTGAT
>DASWOO010000342.1:0-2619 GCA_036404335.1 Kofleriaceae bacterium | reverse complement strand
CGTACGCCGGGTGCTCGCTGAGCTTGTGCCAGAACCCGAGCTGGTCGAGGCCGGTGGCCCGGGCGAAGTCGCCCGCCGAGCCGGCGCGGCGAAAGTTGTCGTAGTCGTCGTAGCCGGTGCGCGGCACGGGCTTGCCCTCCTCGCGCTGGCTCTCCTGGCCGACGAAGTAATCGAGGTTGGGCTGGCGGAACGCGCCGTTGTGGAACCAGTCGTCGCCGCGCCAGCCGTCGACCATCGGGCACATCGGGATCGCGGCCTTGAGCGCCGGGTGCGGGTGGATCAGCGCCATCAGCACGGTGAAGCCCTCGTACGACGAGCCCGACATCCCGACCTTGCCGTTGGTCTCGGGCACGTGCTTGATCAGCCAGTCGATCGTGTCGTAGGCGTCGGTCGAGTGATCGACCGCGCTGTTGTTGAGCGGGCCGCGCAGCGGGCGGGTCATCACGTAGTCGCCCTCGGAGCCGTACTTGCCGCGCACGTCCTGGAACACCCGGATGTAGCCGCGGTCGGCGGCGAGCTGATCGTCGGCGGATTGCACGATGCTCAGCATCGACACCGCCGGCGCGCGCTCGGCGCGCTTGCTCGCGCTGTACGGCGTGCGGGTCAGCACGATCGGCGCGCGCGCGGCGCCGCGCGGGACGATGATCACCGTGTGGAGCTTCACGCCGTCGCGCATCGCGATCATCACGTCGCGCCGCTCGTAGTCGGCGGCCTGGCTCGGCACGACGAACTTCGCCGGGATCTCCGGGGCGAGCGGCGGCGTGGGATCGGCGATCGCGGGGCGAGCTGCCACGGCGGCCAGCACGGTGGCGAGGAGCAGGGGGCGCATGCGAGCGAACTATCGATCAAATCACCTGGCTGCGTTAGTCTTCCTGGCATGCGCAGCGTGCTGGTCCTGATCGTGATCGCCTGTGCCGCCTGTAGCGACCGCGAGCCGGGCTACGGCCCCGGCGCCGGCTGCGAGTCCGACGCGGACTGCGGCAGCGACGTGTGCTCGCACAACGGCGCGTGCTACCCGGCGTCGGAGCTGCGCACGGTCCACGCGCTGTGGACCATCAACGGCGCGGCGCCCGACGCCACGAGCTGCGGCAACGGCCTGACCATGGTCCTGTCGTTCTCGGCCGAGTACGGCTACGGCAACAGCGACATCTCGTTCGCGCCGGTCGCGTGCGCGCAGGGCCAGTTCACGCTCGACAAGCTGCCGATCAGCTTCGACGCGGTCCGGCTCCAGGGCTACAGCCACGATCACTACGGCGAGGTCGCCGCGGCCTTCGATGCGACCGGCAATGCGCAGCTCGATCTCCAGCTGAAGTGATCTCGATTAGGATGCGGGCATGAGTGACGACGCCAAGCCCCCCGCACCCGACAAGCCGGCCAAGCCCGAGGTCAAGGCCAAGCCTGCCAGGCCGGTGCAGCTGCCGGCGCTCGACGAGCGGGCGCTGAAGTTCGTCGACCTGGCGCCGTTCGCGGCCCAGCTCGAGGGCGACGCGCTCGTCGCGATGCTGCGCGACGGCCGCGGCGTGGTCCGCGCCAACGCCGCGCTTGGCCTCGCGGTGGTCAACCAGCCGGCGCTCGATCTGGTGATGCTGCTCCGCGACAGCGAGCCGCGGGTCGCGCAGGCGGCGGCCGAGGCGATCGGGCTGCTCGGCGCGCAGAACCGGCCGCTGATCCCGCAGATCGTCCAGTCGCTCGACGGCGCGCTGCCCGAGGTCATCGACGCGGTGGTCGGCACGCTGGCGGGCCTGGTCGGCACGGCGAACGACGAGCTGGCCGCGGCGCTCGACGTGCCGACCCCGCTGGCGATGAAGACGGTCAACGAGGCGGCGGGCCGGCTCGGCGCGCCGGGCGTCGCGTTCCTGATCTGGGCGACCCGCAACGAGCGCAGCCGGATCCGGCTCAACGCGATCGCCGGGCTCGGCCGGTGGGGCAAGGCCGACATCGAGGCCAGCATGGCGTGCCTCACCGCGATCGAGGCCAATGACCCGGTGCCCGATCTGCGCACCGCGGCCAAGGCGGCGAGCCTCGCGGTGATCGCGCGCGAGAAGACGGTCGTGGTCGATCAGCTGCCCAAGGCGATCCCCGACTTCGAGGCCCGCAAGCTCAGCGCGTCCGAGCTCGCCGACTACGGCGACGCCATCGTGATCGACGAGATGGTCTACGCGCTCAACGACGGCCGCGCGCACGTGCGGATCAACGGCGCGCGCGCGCTCGGCGTCAAGGGCGAGGCCGCGGCGCGGGCGGCGACGAGCCTGGGCCTGGTCTGCCGCGACAGCATCGCGCAGGTCCGGCGCGAGGCGGCCAAGGCGCTGGCCAAGCTCGGCAGCGCGGCGCTGCCCGCGGCGCCCGACCTGGTCGGCGCGCTGTCGGACGTCGAGGCCGACGTCGCCGAGGCCGCGGCCGAGGCGCTCGAGCCGCTCGGCGCCCAGGCCCAGGACGCCTTGCTGAAGGGGCTCGAGACCGGCAGCGAGACCGGCGGCTGGAACGTCGGCGCGCTGATCGCCAAGCTGCCGGCGGCGCCCGAGGCGCTGGCCGAGGCGTTCCGCAGCCCGGCGGTCAACGTCCAGGTCAACGCCGCGCTCGCGCTCGGCATGCTCGGCAAGGTGCGGGTCGGCGCCGGGC
>DASWOO010000341.1:0-7029 GCA_036404335.1 Kofleriaceae bacterium | reverse complement strand
CGAGCCGCTGACCTCGACCGGCGACAGCTGCGGATACAGCTTGCGCGGCCGCGGCGGCTCGACGCTGCGCGGGCTCGGCGCCGCCTGGATCCGGGCCTCGACCGCGGCCGCCGGCGGCGGCGTCATCATGTGCGCGTGCGGCGCGGGCGGCGCGATCTCCACGGCCGCCGGCATCGCCGCCTGCACCGCTGGCGCGACCGGCACCGCAGCCTGCGCCTGCGCCACGACCGGCAGCGCGGCCTGCGCCGTCGCCGCCGGCGAGCCGCGCAGCGCGAACGCCAGGGCGATCGCGACCAGCGCGCCGGTGCCGACCACGCCGGCGAGCCACTCGCGGTGCGCCGGGCGCGCCACGTGCTCGGTCGACAGCCGCACCGGCGCCGGACGCGCGCCCGCCACCGGCGTCTGCGCGTCGGCCAGCGCGGCGAACATCAGCGGCGCCGGGGGCGCGACCACCGGCGCGTGGATCGCCGCCAGCGCCTGCGGCACCACCAGCATCTGGGTCACCGCCAGCCCCTCGACCACCGGCGCCGTGATCGCCCGCGGCGGCGCGATCGCCGGCGCCGCGACGGCGGGCGCCGCGTCCAGCGCCGCCTCCGCCGCGTCCAGCGCCTCGATCACCTCGCTCGCGCTGGCGAACCGATCGCCCGGCCGCTTCTTGGTCAGCCGCGCGACGAGGTCATCGACCACCGCGGGGATCGCCAGCTCCGGCAGCCGCTCGCTGACCCGCGGCGCATCGCGCGCCGTGCGCGACGCGACGACCTCCATCATCGAGCCCTCGATCGGCGGCACCCCGCCGGTCAGCATCTCGAACATCGTCATGCCCAGCGCGTAGAGGTCGGCGCGATGATCGATCGGCTTGCCCGACAGCTGCTCGGGCGCGGCGAACGCCGGCGTGCCCATCGTCATCCCGCTCTCGGTCAGCCGCGGATCGATCTGATCGACCGACATCGCCAGCCCGAAGTCGACCAGCAGCGGGACCTCCTCGCCGCCCGGCCCGCGCCGCACCAGGATGTTCTCCGGCTTGAGATCGCGATGCACGATCCCGCGGGCGTGCGCGTAGACCAGCGCGCGGCAGATCTCGCGCGCGAGCGCGATCACCCGGCGCGGCGCCACCGGCGTCTCGCCGATCAGCGTCACCAGCGACGGGCCCTCGACGTAGTCCATCACGATGTAGAGCAGGCCGCGCTCGGTCCGGCCGAAGTCGACGACCTGCGAGATGTTGGCGTGCTCGAGCTGGCTCGCCCGCTCGGCCTCGCGCGTGAACCGCGTGCGCATCGTCGCGCTCGCCGCGTGATCGCCGAGCAGCACCTTGAACGCGTAGCGCTTGTTCGGCAGCGTCGCGTGCGCGGCGAGGTAGACGCGGCCCATGCCGCCCTCGCCGATCAGCTGCTGGATCTGATAGTGGCCCACCGCCGTACCGAGCAGCGGATCGCGATCGCACATCACGACCTCGGCGCCGTCGCTCGGGCAGCGCGGGAAGTCCTTATGATAGACGGCACCGCAGGTCGAGCAGCACCACACCGCTCGCGTCTCGTTACGTGCCAGCTCGGACATCGGGATGCACCAGAGTACTAGGGAACGCGAAGCGTTCAAGCATTCTACCGAGCGCACCCAACGTGGTTTTCACCTGTGGTGCAGCGTCACACCAACCACCGCAACAGATCTTCCGCGGCGTCGCACCAATCGATCCATGGATCAGGCCCGGGCTCAGACCGCGCGCTTCTCCTCGGGGCGATTTCGCACACCCTGGGGGTCGCGCCCGCGAGATCGACGTGAATCGCGCGCACACCATTGGTCAGCGCAGGTATGTCTCCGAGCGACACCACGACCAGATCGGCGATCGCACCGGCCGCCGACGCGGCGCGCGCCGCGGTGTCCTGCCAGCGCTCCTCGGCCACGACGACGATGCCGCGCGCGATCTCGGCCTCGAGCAGCAGCGCGACGATCTGCCGTTCCTCGCCGAGCAGCGCCTGCGGAAACCCGAGGTGCACGACCAGCGCCTGATCGCCGAGCTGATCGGTCAGCCAGCGGATCGCGGCGATCACCAGGCCGAGCGCGAGGATCAGCCGCTGCCATGGCAGGCCGCGATCCTTGACCCGCGCGCCGTCGAGCTCGGCGCCGAGCGCGATCGCGATCAGGTGGCGGTGGCGGCGAAACACGCTGTCGTCGCGCGTGTAGTGCAGCAGCTCGCCCTCGACGTAGCGCAGCGCGAACAGGTCGATCTCGCCGTCGGGCAGGTCCTCCATGTACATCAGCTCGGAGGTCACCAGGTTCTCGATGTTGCCGGTGGTCGCGCCGCCCGGCGTGATCGACGAGAACCCGCCCGCCGGGTACAGGCTGTCGTCGGCGAGCCGGGTGTCGTGCAGGCCGCGCAGCTCGCGCTTGCCGGGCAGCCGGCGCGGCAGGCGCGCGGCGATCGCGTCGGCCGCCGCGGCGAGGTGCGCGACCGTCATCCTCCCGCCGAGGTCGCGCAGCACGGCGAGGTGATCGACCGCGAACACCTCGCGCTCGTCGATCAGCGCCCGGCTCTGGCGAGCGCCCCGCGCCAGCCGCAGATACGCCTCCGCCAGCCCGGCGGCCACGCGGTGGTCCGGCTCGGCGAGCAGCGCCCGGCCCGCGGCGTCGCGATCGACCCGCGGCCGCGCCAGCGCCCGGCGCAGCGCCGCGGGGCTGATCACCGCGCCCGCGAAGCCCGCGCGCTCGCACACCGCGGCGACCACCAGCGCGATCGCCGCGCCCTGATCGACCGGCGCGGCGTGGGCGTGCGCCGCGAGCAGATCATCGAACCGCGCGACCTGGATCAGCCGCGCGATCACGTCGTCGTCGTACGCCCGCAGCGCCGCGCGCAGCGCCTCGTCGGGCACGCCGGCCGGCGCGCCGAGCACGGGCCGCGCGCCCGCGAGCAGGCTCGCGACATCGGCGATCACGCCCGGCGGCGGCAGCGCCGGCAGCTCGTTGGCGCACGCGATGATCGCCCGCGCGACCGCGTCGTCGTCGTCGACCGTGCCGCCCTCGCCCTCGATCACGACCGGCGCGACCCGGCGCAGCGCCAGGCCGACCGCGAGCCAGCGCGCGATGTCGTCGGCGTCGCGCAGCTCCGCCGGCATCACGCCAGGCCGAGCAGCCGCGGCACCTTGTCCTCGAGCAGATCGATCTCGTCCCGGGTCTCGCCCAGGTACGACAGCAACCGCAGGTCGCTGCGCTCGATCGCGCCGCCGTGCAGGATCCACGCGTGGGTCCGCAGCAGGCGGTACAGCTTGACGACCTTGCGGTCCGAGACGAACACGCCGTCCTCGCGGATCAGCGTCTTGAGCACCCGGCGCAGCTCGCGCAGGATCTCCGGCGAGCAGTACACGTCGCGGTCGCGCAGCTCGGCGCCGTCGGGGCCGATCGTCTTGCGCGCCAGCTGGTAGGTCAGCCAGCGGTGCGCCTTGACGAAGTCCTCGAGCGAGGCGTGGCCCTCGACCCACGGCTTCTGGTGCAGCTCGCGCTGGGTGTACGCCTCGAGGCCGGCGTCGATCAGCTCCACGAAGTGCTCGTCCTGCACCGAGCGGCACGCCGCCTTGAGGCAGAACCGGTCCTTGAGCGCGGCGAGCTCGACGTTCTCGGGCAGCTCGTTGGTCGCGGCGAGCAGGATCCGCAGCTTGACCGGCACCGGCTGGCCGTCCTGGTAGAACTTGCGCTCGTTGATCACGGTGAGCAGCGAGTTCAGGATCGCCGAGTTCGCCTTGAAGATCTCGTCGAGGAACACCAGGCGCGCGGTCGGCAGCTTGCCGCGGTCGCGCCGCAGGTAGCGGCCGGCGCGCAGCGCGGCGATGTCGATCGGCCCGAAGACCTCCGACGGCTCGGTGAACCGGGTCAGCAGGTACTCGAAGTACTCGATCTCCGAGATCCGCAGCGCGTCCTTGAACTTGATCACCAGGTCGCTCTTGGCGGTGCCGGGCGGACCGACGAGCAGCAGCGGCTCCTGGGCGACCGCCGCGACGCACATCAGGTCGATCAGGGGCTGCTTGGCGACGAAGAACCGGCCGAGCCCGGTGCGGAACCGGTTGATCCGATCGCGCAGCACCGGCGCCTCGCGCGCCAGCTCGTCGTAGGTCAGCTGCGAGGCGCGGACCACCGGGTCGTTCAGCTCCGGGTCCAGGTCGTCGGGCAGCTCGGTCTTGTCCAGGCGTTCGGCCATCAGTGCGTCCCCCCGAGGTCGCGGTGCAAGCGGCGGCGGATCAGGTGCTCGTCGTCCTCGATGAACCGCCGGCCGGCCTCGCCGATCGCCAGGTCCTCCGACGTGATGCCGAGGACCAGCGATTCGACGAAGTGCAGCACCGACAGACAGTAGTGGCTGTTGGTGCCGAAGTTATCGGTGATGTCCTTGAAGTGGCTCGCCAGCTCGGTGATGCCGGCGATCGCCGTGCCGAGCGGGACGTACGCGTAGGCCAGCGCCAGCGCGCGGGTCAGCTCGAGCGGGCGCTGCAGCGGGACCTTGGTACCCTGCTTGGGATCGACCAGCGCGAAGTCGGCGTCGAGCGCCTCGCCGGCCTGGCGCAGGATCGGCAGCGCGTGCTCGGCGTCGCCCAGGTACGCCATGCCGGCGGCGAGCGCGAGCCGGCCGTGCAGCGCGGCGGGCCCGGTGGCGGGCAAGGCGTGCTCGGCGTCGGCGAGCAGGCTGGCGATCTCCGAGCGCAGGCCGATCCGGCGCAGCGCGCGCAGGCTGTGCTGCAGCACGCGCTCGAGGTCGGTGGCCGCGACCACGCGGATCGCCCCCGACAGCCGGGACAGCAGCTCGGGGACGATCTCGGTCCGGCCGAAGTGACCGGCGACGATCAGCGCGTCGGCGTAGAGCACGGCGCGCCGCGGCTCGGCGACCTGGGCGATCATCGGCCACGCCCGCGCCAGGATCGGCGCCGCCGCCGACTCGGGCAGCTCGAGCAGCACGTCGAGCACGCCGTCGAGCAGCCGCGCGCGCTCCTCGGGGGCCTGCGCCGCGGTGTCGACCAGGCTCGCCACCGCGCGGCCGCGGGCCCGGGCGTCGGTCATGCCGCGCAGCGCGGCGAACTCGGGGCCGCGCGCGTCGTGCTGGTGCTGGCTGAACGCGCCGATCGCGTCGGGGCGCTCGAGCGGCTCGAGGATCCGCGACGCCTCGCGCAGCCGGTCGACCTTGTAGCGCGAGACCCGGTCGAGCGCGGCGAGCTGCGCGCCGAGCGGGTCGGGCAGCGGCGCCTCGGGCGGCTGGCCGCCGATCGCCTGCTCGACGCGCGCGGCGAAGGCCGCCGCCAGGTACGCGTGGACCGGATCGGCGGCGACCGGCTGCAGCGCGTCGAGCGCGCCGGCGACCAGCTCGCGCGCCCGGTCCTGGCCGCCGATCTTGGCGAAGCCGTGGGCGAGCTGCAGCTGGGTGTACGCCGTGGTGTACTGGACCGGCGCCTCGGTCGGCGACCGCTTGCGCCGGGTCCGGGCCAGGCGCTGCGCCAGCTCGTCGAGCGCGCGGGTCAGGTGGCCGCCGCTGGCGTTGCCGAGCGCGCCGGCCCGCGCCGACAGGCGCAGGAACGCCGGCAGCTCGTGCTCGACGGACAGGCCGCCGGCCAGCCGGGCGAGGATCCGGTCGCGCGCGTGGGCCAGGCCGAGCGGATCGCCGCCGGCCAGCCGGGCCAGGCCGAGCCGCGCGAGCCACAGCGACCGGGCGTCGAGCTCGCCGTCGTGGTCGTCGAGCCAGCGCTGGACGCGGTGCGGGTCACCCAGCCGCGCGGGGTCGGCGGTCGCGGTCAGCGCGGCGATGACGCGGACGTCGTCGGGATCGGGCACGGCCTGGTCGAGCAGGCGCGCGAGCGCCTGGCTGCCGGCGAGGCCGCGGTCGGCGGCGATCCAGGCGTGCAGCCGCGCGATGGTCTCGCCGGCCGGCGCCTCCCAGACCGCGCGCACGAAGCACAGCGCGGCGTCGCGCCGGCGGCCGAGCCGGGCGTAGACCTGGCCGAGCTGGAGCAGGAGCGCGATCCGCTCGGGGGCATCGCCCCCGGCGTCGAGCTCGACGAACCGGGTCTCGAGCTCGATCAGATCCTGGTCGAGCACGAGCTCGCGCGGCGCGTCGGCGGGCCGCGGCTCGGCCGGCGCCGGGGCCGGCTCGGCGTGGCTCACCGCCAGCGGTAGCTCGGGCGCCGGGGCCGCGGGCATCGCGCGCGGCGCCCGGGCGCGCTTACGGCGCTCCTCGGTCGACGGATCGGGGCCGGCCGGCGGGCCGCTCGCCCACTCCAGCCCCGTCGACACGTACGGCGCGAACGCCAGCTCGGTCGCCCGCATCCACGGCGCGAGCGCCGCCGCGCTGGTGTGCAGCACGTAGTCGGCCCACTCGGCGAGCGGCTGGAACGCGCTGTCGGCGATCCGCTCGACGCGAAACCGGCGGTCGGGCTCGGCGGCGAGCCACAGCACCTCGGCGCCGGTCGCGCCGAGGATCGTCCGCAGCCGCTCGCGGCGCAGCGGCGGCTCGACGATCGTGCCGGCGGGCGAGTACACGTCGGGCATGTCGGCGATCGGCGCGTAGGCCTCGGCCGGCAGGACCAGCTCGGGCGGCGCGTGCCGGCCGCCGCGGGCGCGCAGGATCACCACCGGATCGCCGTCGCCGGCGGCCACCGCGAAGGTCAGCCGCGCGACCACGTCCTCGGGCAGGTGCGCGAGCAGCTTGTCGACCGCCGCGACCCCGCCCTGGCGCATCAGCCACAAGCTCGGCGCCGCGCGCCGGCCGCCCGCCAGCCGCAGCTCGATCTCGCGCCGGCGCCACGCGCCCAGCGGCGCCAGCGGCCGGGCGACCCCCGGCACGTGCAGCGCGAGCGCGGCGTCGACCGCGGCCCAGCCGGCGCCGGTCGAGCCGTCGGGGATCACCTGCCAGCCGTCGCGGCCGATCAGCACGAGCGTCCCCGGCGCGGCCTGGAGCTGGGCCGCGAGCGGGTGGCGCCGGCCGAGCTCGGTCCAGATGACCTCCTGCTGCGCCGGGCTCGGCCCGAAGCCGCGCAGCCCGGCCTCGCGATCGAGCGCGCGCTC
>DASWOO010000340.1:0-12630 GCA_036404335.1 Kofleriaceae bacterium | reverse complement strand
GGCCCGGCTGTCGGAGAACCGGCCGTGCGTCGCGTACGTCACGCCGGAGCGGCTGGGCGAGCCCCGGTTTCGCGAGCGGCTCGCCGCGGTCCACGTCGCGCTGTTCGTGGTCGACGAGGCCCACTGTATCTCGCAGTGGGGGCACGACTTCCGCCCGGCCTACCTCGGCCTCGGCGAGGCGGTGCGCGCGCTGGGCAAGCCGCCGGTGCTCGCGCTGACCGCGACCGCGCCGCCCAAGGTCAAGGACGACATCCTCGCCCAGCTCCAGCTCAACCCGGCCGACGCCTCGGTGATCGACATCGGGCTCGACCGGCCCAACCTGCGCTACCACGTCATCAAGGCGTCGAGCGAGCGCAAGAAGCAGGCGCTGCTGCTCCGGCTGATCGAGAAGCAGCCGGGCTGCGGCATCATCTACGCGGCGACGGTCAAGACGGTCGACGCGCTCGCCGACTTCCTGTGGTCGCAGGGCGTCGAGTGCGGCCGCTACCACGGCCGGATGCGGGCCAAGGACCGCGAGCGGGTGCAGAGCTCGTTCATGGAGCAGGGCGAGCCGCGGCTGATGGTCGCGACCAACGCGTTCGGCCTCGGCGTCGACAAGTAGGACCTGCGGTTCGTCGTCCACTACAACTTCCCCGGCTCGCTCGAGAGCTACTACCAGGAGGCCGGGCGCGCCGGCCGCGATGGCGCGCCGGCGGACTGCGTGCTGCTCTACCAGCCCGAGGACAAGCGGATCCAGAGCTTCTTCCTGGGCGGGCGCTACCCGACGCCGGAGCAGACCCGCGCGGTCGCCGAGGCGCTGGTCTACGTCACGCACGGCCGGGTCGCGACGCCGGACACCGACGATCACGACGACGTGTTCGTCGCGGTCAAGGACATCGCCGAGCGCGCCGATGCGCCGGCCAAGAAGGCGCGGGTCGTGCTGTCGTTCCTGAAGGAGGTCGGGTTCGCGGCCGAGGCGCCGGGTGCGCGGTTCGCGCCGCTGGCGTCGGTGCCGCCGAGCATCGAGGATCTGCAGCGCGCCGCCAGCCGCTACGAGCAGAAGCGGGCGCAGGACCGCGCGCGGCTCGCCGCGATGCTGCGCTACGCCCAGTCGCACCTGTGCCGGAACCGGCTGCTCGTGACGTACTTCGGCTACCTCGACGCGCCGCCGTGCGGCAGCTGCGATAACTGCGTGAAGGCGGCCAAGACCGCGCCGCCGACGCTGCAGGAGCGCGAGCACGTGGCGCACACGCTCGCGGCGCGCCGCTCGGGCGACGCGGTGACGCGCCAGGCCTTGCTCGAGGAGGCGCTGCGCAGGAACCGGGTCGCGGGCCGCGGCCGCGCGCTGAAGATCGAGCGGGTCAAGCGCCCGGTGTTCGGTCCGCTCGAGAAGGGCGACCTCGTGCGCCACGGGACGTGGGGCGAGGGCGAGGTCGTGCGCGTGATCGGCGACTCCGTGTACACGTTCTTCCCGGTGCACGGCGAGAAGCTGCTGAAGACCAGCTTCCTCGAGAAGCTCGATAGCTAGCGGCGGCGCCTAGCGGCGGCGCACGATGTCGTAGACCGCCAGGGCGGCCGCGACCGACACGTTGAACGAGCCGACGGCCTCGCGCTCGGCGGCCATCGGGATCAGCGCGTGGAAGTCGCAGTTCTTGGCGACCAGCGGCCGGACGCCGCTGCCCTCGGCGCCGAGCACGAGGCACAGGGCGAGCGAGGCGTCGATCGTCGCGATCGGCTGGGCGGTCTCGGTCGCGGCAACGGCGACGCGCCACAGGCCGAGCTCGCGCAGCTCGTCGAGCGCGCGCACGAGGTTCCCGACCTGGGCGACGGCGACCAGCTCGCTGGCACCGGCGCTGGCCTTGGCGACCACCGGCGTGACCGCGGCGGCGCGGTGGTCGGGGATGATCACGCCGTGGACGCCGAGCAGGTAGGCGCTGCGCAGGATCGCGCCGAGGTTGTGCGGATCCTGGACGCCGTCGAGCGCGACGATCAGCGCCTTGCCCGACGCCGGGACCAGCGCCGAGAGCTCGGCGTACTCGTAGGCGCCCAGCCACGCGACCACGCCCTGGTGGCGAGCGTCGGGGCCGACCGCCTGCTCGAGCGCCTTGCGGTCGCGATCCTCGACCCGGACGCCGGCGGCGCGGGCCGCGACGACGATCGCCGCGATCGGGTCGCTGGTCGAGCGCCCGGCGCGCTGCGGGTCGACCCACACCGCCTTGACCTTCTCGGGCCGCCGCGCGACCAGCTCGCGCACCGGGCCGGCGCCATACACCGCGCGCTCGCCGGGGTTCGGCATCACGCGGCCCTCCCCGCCGTGGCGAGCTCGGCGATCACGGCGCGGGCGGCCGCGGCCGGGTCCGGCGCGTCGCGCAGCGGCCGGCCGACGACGATCAGATCGGCGCCGGCCTCGCGGGCCTGGCGCGGCGTCATCACCCGCTTCTGGTCGCCGGCCGCGTCGCCCGCCGGGCGGATGCCGGGCGTGACGATCAGGAAGCCCGCGGGCGCGACCTCGCGGATCGCGGCGATCTCGTGCGGCGAGGCGACGACGCCGGCGCAGCCCGCGGCGATCGCGAGCCGGGCGCGGGTGATCACCAGCTCCCGGATCGGCCCGACCGCGCCGATCGCCGTCAGGTCCGTCTCGTCGAGCGAGGTCAGCACGGTGATCGCCAGGACCCGGGTCGCCCCGGCCGCGGCCACCGCGGCCTCGAGCATCGCCCGGCCGCCCGCGGCGTGGACCGTGAGCAGCTCGGCGCCGAGCCCGGCGACCCGCGCGGTGGCCCGGCCGACCGTCTCGGGGATGTCGTGCAGCTTGAGGTCGAGCATGACCCGCTGGCCGCGCGCGACCGCGTCGGTGACGATCGCCGGGCCCTCGGCGCAGAACAGCTCGAGGCCGATCTTGACCCAGCTCGGCACGCCGGCGAGGCGCCCGGTGAGGGCCTCGGCGTCGGCGCGGCTCGCGGCGTCGAGCGCGGCGATCAGTCGATTTCCAGGGTCGAAGGCAGCCATGGCTGCCTTATCCCACAGCCGCGCCCGGCGCGCTCGCGATGCCGGTTCACGGCGGCCGCGCCGGCCAGCCGCGCCCGTCGCATGCCGAGTTTTGCGGCATAGCCGACTCTCACGTTCAGCTAGAGTGAATATATTAAGATTTGATTTACTACCTCGAAGCCTGTTTGCTACAACGGCTGAGGTGACTCGTCGCGTTATTGGCATTACCTGGGTCTGCGCCGTCCTGGCGCTGTTCCTGGTGGCCCTCGCACCCGCCTGCTCGTTCGGCGCCAAGACCCGCGCGGCGAGCGCGCGGTTCTTCGGCACGCCGCCGGTGTCGAGCAGCCCGGACGAGGACGAGCGCGAGCACGGCCCCGCCGAGGTCCGGACCGCGCGGCTCGACGGCGCACCCTCGACGACGCCGGTCCAGCCGGTCATGCCGCGCCCGCCGCGGTCGCTCGCGCAGACCTTCGCCGCGCGGCATCGCGCGCCGCGGATCTCGCGCGGCGTCCCGCCCTGGCGGCACCACGCGCGGTTCTCGGAACGCCGGTTGATCTGAGCGCTGGCTACGTCGACGTAGCCCTGCGCACATTCATCTCCGCACCCCGAGGACTGCACTGTCATGCCCTTTCTCCACTGCCATTCACGGCGGTGCGATATCGCATGTCCTGAGATCAGGCGATATCCGCACACCCACACTCCCACCCTGACACCCGCGCCGCCCGCCCGGAGGCCGCGATGAAGCCCGCGGTCGCCCGCGAGTCCGCGCTGGCCCGGTCGCGGCTGGACAACCTCAACACCAACCGCCGCGCCCCTGCCCGGTCCGACCGCGCCCCGGGGGTCGGCGAGATCCGCCAGACCCTGCGCGCCCGCTGGGGCGACATCGCCAGCCTCGGCTGGTCGCCGCACGACCTGCTCGCCGGCCTGACCGTCGCCACCGTCGCCATCCCGCTCAACGTCGCGCTGGCGATCGCCGCCGGCCTGCCGCCGAGCACGGGCCTCATCGCCGGCGCGGCCGGCGGCGTGGTCGCCGCGACGTTCGGCGGCTCGAGCTACCAGGTCAGCGGCCCGGCCGCCGCGCTCAACGTCATGGTGTTCGCGCTGGTCGCCCGGTTCGGCGCCGGCGGCGCGGCCGCGGCGGCGCTCGTGTCCGGCGTCGTCGGCCTGGCCGCCGGCGTGCTCGGCTACGGCAAGCTCGCCAACCTCTTACCCAAGCTCGTGCTCGCCGGGTTCACCACCGGCGTCGGCTTGAAGCTCCTCGATCAGCAGGTGCCGATCCTGCTCGGCCTCGGCAAGGGCGGGCTCGCCACCGTGGTCGCCGACTTCTGGTCGATGGCGTGGCTCCGCCAGGTCCAGTGGCTGTCGGTCGTGTGCGGCTTGATCGTCGCGTGGATCACCCTGGGCCTCGCCCAGCTCAAGAGCTTCCCGTCGTCGCTGCTCGGCATCCTGATCGCCACGTTCGTCGCCTACGAGCTCGGCTGGCAGATCCCGCGCGTCGGCGAGGTCGATCTGAGCGGCGTCGCGCTGGCGCTCCCGCACCTGGCCGACGGCGCGAGCTGGCTGGAGCTGGTCGCGATGGCGCTGCCGCTCGCGCTCCTGTCGTGCGCCGAGTCGCTGATCTCGGCCAAGGCCGTCGACGAGATGTCGGGCCACAAGTCGGGCTACGCCGCCAACGCCGAGCTGTTCGGCCAGGGCCTGGGCAACGTGGTCAGCGGCTTGCTCGGCGGCATGCCGGTGTCGGGCGTGATCGTCCGCAGCTCGGTCGGCCTGTCGTCGGGCGCGCGCACCCGGCTCACGGCGATCTATCACGGCGTCCTGCTCGCCGTCGCAGCCTACTGCTTCGGCGACACCCTGGCGCTGATCCCGGTGTCGGCGCTCGCCGGCCTGCTCGTCGTCATCGCCTGGCGGCTGATCAAGCTCAGGCCCGTGCTCGAGGCCGCCCGGCGCCACCGGCTGCACGCGATCGCGTTCCTCGCCTCGGCGATCGGCACCTGCCTCGGCCACCTGATCAGCGGCCTGGCGATCGGCTGCGCGGTGATGTACCTCGATCAGTACCTCGGCCGGCGCCACGCCCGGCGCGCGACCGCGGTGATCCGGCCGAGCCCGACGATCCGCGCCGTGGTCACGCACACCGGCGCGCCGGTCCCGGCGGATCACGACCCCGGCGTGCCGGTGCGCGATCAGGCGGTGTGGCACCGCCAGGTCCGGACCCGGCCGCGCATCCACCCCAGCGCGTTCGTCCACCCCACGGCGTCGATCATCGGCTGGGTCGAGCTCGGCCGCGAGGTCAACGTCGCCGCCGACACCTCGATCCGCGCTGACGAGGGCGCGCCGTTCTATATCGGCGACCGATCCAACGTCCAGGACGGCGTGGTGATCCACGCGCTCAAGGAGAAGTGGGTGATGGTCGAGGGCCGGCAGTGGGCGGTGTACATCGGCTCGGACGTCTCGCTCGCGCACCAGGCGCTGGTCCACGGCCCGTGCCTGATCGGCGCGAACTCGTTCATCGGCTTCAAGGCGATCGTCCACGACGCGATCGTCGGCGAGGGCTGCTTCATCGGCCTGGGCGCGGTGGTCGCCGGCGTCGAGCTTCCGCCGCGCAAGCGCGTGCCCAACGGCTGGGTCGTCGATAACCCGGCCAAGGTCGCCGAGCTGCCCGACGTCGAGGACGCGCACGCGCACTTCAACGCCGACGTGGTCCAGGTCAACCGCGGCCTGGTCGTGGCCTACGCCCGGCACGTGGACCGCGATGGCGAGCACCCGCCGGCGCACACCCTGCCCCGTCCCCTCCAGCTGTCCTCGCTCAAACCTCTGTGAACGGAGCCCCCATGATGTCGCTCATCCTCGGTCTGGCGATCGGCGCTGCGCTGGTCGCGATCTATCTCGTCTGGCGGTCCGGCTTTCGCATCGACAACGGCAACCTCGCCGTGCTCAGCGTGTTCGGCCGGTTCCGCCGCGACGCCGACGGCGCGCTGCGCACGTTCGGCCCCGGCCTGCACACGAAGCCGCCCTGGGCGCAGGTCGCCCAGCTCTCGCTCGCCGAGCGCAGCCTGTCGATCGGCGATCACGCACCGACGATCGAGGTGCTCGCCGCCGACGGCACCCGGATCCGGGTCAACGCCCGGCTGCGCTACCAGGTCGACGCCGCGCACGCCGCGCGGTTCCTCACCGAGTCCAAGCACGCCGTCGATCATCTCGGCGCGCTGTTCCGGCTCACCGTGCGCGAGCAGGTCGCCCGGTTCGCGCAGCGCCCCGAAGAGCTGTCGGCTTACACCGCGCTGCGGCTGCGGATCAGCGAGCTGCAGCGCCACGTGCTCGCGGCGATCACCGCGCCGGCGCTCGCCGAGTACGGCCTCGCGGTCACCGCGGTCGATCTGCTGCAGATCGACCCGCCCGAGGAGCTGGTCGACGCGCTCAACGCGGTGATCTCGGCCGAGTCGGAGGCCCAGGCGCTGGTGTCGCGCACCGAGCTGTCGAGCCAGCAGCGCGTGCTGTCCGCCGAGCAGGCGGTCGCGATCGCCAACGCCCGCGCGATGGCCGTCGAGTCCGAGATCCGCACCGTCGGCGAGGAGCTGGCGGTGCTCGCCGAGCAAGGCGTGCTGCGCGACTACGTCGCCCGCCGCCGCGCCGAAGTCCTGGGCGGCTCGCGCCGCGTCTACCTCAACCATCAGCCCGGTCTGCGGAGCTAAGCCATGATCGATCTCAACGATCTCCTGCTCGACGCCGCGGCCCTGCCCGCCGCGCTGATCGTCGCCTGCATCGCGTTCAAGGCGCTGACGATCGCCAACCCCGAGGGCCACGAGCTCTTGCAGCTGCGGTTCGGCGTGCTGCGCCGCCGGCGAACCGCGCCGGGCCTGGCCGCCGGGACGCGGCTGGTCGACCGCTGGCTGACGGTCAGCCGGCAGTGGGACGAGCGGATCTACAAGGGCATCGAGACCAACGACAGCCAGGGCACGTCGGTCCAGATCGACCTGCGCGTGACGTTCCGCATCGCCGACAGCGAGCGCGCGCTGTTCGCGGTCGAGGACTGGGAGCAGGCGCTGGAGAGCGCGTGCGTCCACGAGGCCGGGGCGGTGCTCGCCGGCGTGGCGCGCGTCCGGTTCCTGCGCTCGGACGCGGCGCTGTCCGAGGCGCTGTCGGCGTCGATGCGTGCGGCGATGGCGAGCTACGGCCTCGAGGTCCTCGAGGTCCGGCTGATCAACGTCCAGTTCCGGCTCGAGGTCGCGCGCCAGATGTTCGAGGCGGTCGCGGCCAAGCTCGAGGTCGCCAAGGCCGAGTACGAGGAGCGCGGCAAGATCGAGGCGGCGCTGCTCCTGGCCCGGACCGAGCAGCAGGTCGCCGGGCTCGAGGCCCTCGCCAAGACCGAGAGCCTCAAGGCCGTCGGCCGCGCGTACCAGGTGCTGCGCCGGACGCCCGACATCTACCAGGCGTACACCGATCTGTACCAGCTCTCGCAGATCGACCCGACCCGGGTCGTGTCGTTCGATGGCTTCGCCCACGGCGAGCTGTCGCGCGGCGCGCTGGTCGAGTCGGATCTCGAGCTCGACAACGCGCTGCCGGCTACCTAGCGATCCGGATCGCGAACGTGTCGCTGTCGTCGACGACCGTATAGATCACGCCGGGATCGGCGCGGCGGTGGTCGGCGTCGAACCGGATCGCGCCGGTCAGGCCGGCGAAGTGGGTCTTGGCGAGCTCGGCGGCGAGGCCCGCCCGGCCGCCCGTGCCCGCCGCGGCCGCGAGCTGCGCGGCGTCGAACGCGTAGGCCTCGACGAAGCCCGGGGCGCGGCCGAACGCGGCGATGAACCGGTCGACGAACGCCTTGCTCGCCGGGTCCTGGTCGTCGGGGTAGTAGCCCGGCGCGAGCAGCGCGCCCTCGGCGTGGCGGCCGGCGTCGACCAGGAACGCGCCCGACAGGTTCTCCGCGGTCGACAGCAGCAGGACCGGCCGGCCGCCGCCCTTGATCTTCTTGGTGCCGAGCGGCCGCGGCTTGGTGTCGGTGGCGTCGAGCGCCGGGGCGATCAGCGCGAGGGTCGTGGCGTCCTCGGGGACGAACACCGCGTCCCACGCGCCCGACAGCTTGCCGACCACGCCGGGGAACGACTTGGTGTCGGGCTTGTACGTCACGGTCGAGACGATCTTGCCGCCGCCCCGGTTGACCTCGTCGACGAACGCGGCCGACAGGGTCTTGCCGTAGCCGCTCTCGGGGGCGAGCACGGCGAACTTGCTGACGCCCTTGGCCAGGGCGCGCTGGGCCAGCGCCCGCGACCGGGCCTCGCCGGAGTGCATGATGTGAAACACGTTGCGCAGCAGGGCGTGCTTCTCGGCGCGGCCGCTGAGGCTGATCAGCGGCACGCCGAGCGCGTCGGCGCGGGGGCCGGCGGTGTCGACGGCGTCCTTGTCGGTCGGGCCGATGATCGCGATGACGTTGGCGTGGGCCAGGCCGTCGATCGCCGCGCCGACCGCGTCGCCGTCGCCGGCGGCGCGGACCTCGATCGCCGCGACCGCCTTGCCGTCGCCGACGCCGGCCGCGAGCCCCAGCGCCGCGACCGCGGCCTCGGCGACGCGGTTGGACTTGCCGCCGAGCGGGACCACGGCCCCGAGCACGCCGGTCAGGCCGCCGGCCGGCGCGGCGGTCTCGCCGGGGACCAGCCGCGGCAGGCCGAGCGCGATCCGGGCCGGGCCCGCGAGGTTGCGCATCCGCTCGGCCTCCCGGGCGTTGCCGGCGAGCTCGGCGAGCTCGACCAGCCGGCTGGCGACGACCGCGAAGCTGGGGCCCTTGCGGTCGGGCAGCTCGTCGAACATCCGGCGCACGGCGTTAGCCTCGGCCGCGGCGACGACCTCCTGGATCCGGCCGACGATCGCGGCCTGCTCGGTCGGCGTGACCCGCGGGTAGAGCTGATCGAAGATCGGCAGCGCGCGGATCGCCGGGTCGCCGGCCGCGGCGGTCGCGTAGGCCAGCGCCGCGAGGTACTCGACGCGGTCGGCGTCGTCCTCGACCGCGCGGTCGCCGCCCTTGAGCAGCGCGAGCGCGCCCGGGGCGTCGCCGGCGTAGTTGCGGGCGATGCCGAGGAACAGCCGGGCCCGCGCGGTCAGGCCGGGGTCGGCCCGGGTCTCGACCACCTCCTGCAGCTGCTGGACGGCCCGGGTGATCTTGTGCGCCTTGACCGCGGCGATGCCGTCGTAGAGCTGGGCGAACGGCGCGATCGGATCGGCGGGATATTGCTCGGCGATCCGCCGGAATTCGCCGGTGTCCTTGCCGTCGCGCTCGAACTGGCTTCGCGCGTCCTGGAACCGGTGGCGCGCGGTGGCGTCGCCGCTGGTCGGGACGTCGGGGACGAGGGTGCGCCGGGTCTGGCGACCCGGGCAGGCCGCGAGGACTAGGGCCAGGCAGGCGGCGAGGACGAGCCGGGCCGGAAACAGGGTGCGCAACGCGATTGTCACAGCGCGACGATAGCGAGGCCTGCGCATCGCTGCAAATCGCGGTACTCAGTGGCCATGTCACGTACCGAACGACTGCTCGCGGATCTCGAGCGCGGCTTCGAGGCGCTGGAGGCCGGTGAGATCGACACCGCGGCCTCGATCGTCGAGCGCTGCCAGCGGATCGATCGCAAGAACCCCGATGTCGTCGCGCTCGCCGCGGCGGTAGCCGACGCCAGCGGCGATCTCGACGACGCGCTGGCCCAGTACAAGGAGCTCGCCGAGCTGCGGCCCGACGACCCGATGCCGCGGATCTGCATCGCGCGGCTCGAGCTCCAGGGCCTGGGCGACCCCGAGGCGGCGCTGGCCACGGTCCAGGCCGCCTTCGCGTTCATCGACGACGAGGACGACCTGGTCGAGGCGATCTACATCAAGGCCCAGGCCCAGGTCGCGCTCGACGACCCCGAGGCGGCGCGCGAGACCCTGTCCGAGGTCGCCAGCTCGGTGATCGACGACTCCGACCTCGCGCTCGACTTCGGCGAGCTGGCGCTCGCGGCCGAGGATCCGGCCGGCGCCAAGCGCTGGATCGAGGCCGCGCAGGCCGCCGGCGGCGACGCCGTCCGCGGCGACGCGCTCCACCTGCTCGGCCGGGTCGCCGAGTTCACCGGCGACCGCGAGGAGATGGCGACCGCCTGGCTCGAGGTCCGCAAGCTCGACCTCGCCGCCGAGCCCGGCCCGCTGACGATCACCGAGGACGACCTCGAGGCCGTCGCGGTCGGCACGCTCGAGGAGCTGCCCGAGAAGATCCGCGAGAAGCTCGCCAACGTCCCGATCCTGATCGACGACGTCCCGTCCGAGGCCCAGGTCAGGGACGGCATCGACCCGCGCCTGCTCGGCCTGTTCCAGGGCACGCCGATGCCCGAGGACACGACCCAGGCGGCGACCGTCACCAACATCATCCTGTTCCGCGGCAACCTCCAGCGATCCTGCGTCGACGCCGATCACCTCGCCGAGGAGATCCGGATCACCGTCCTGCACGAGACCGCGCACTACTTCGGCCTCGACGAGGCCGACCTCGAAGCTCTCGGCCTCGACTGAGCGCGCCGCCGGTCAGCCCAGGGTCGTGACCCGCTCGCCGAACAGGCGCTCGACGCGGGTCAGGAAGTCCTCGGTCGGCGCGACCGACCAGGCGTCGGGCAACGCGACGACGGTCTCCGAGCGCTGCGGGATCTTGAGCCGCAGGATCGGCAGGCAGTTGCCGCGGGTGGCGTTGGCGAGGATGGTCTTGAGCTCGTCGACCTGATCGACGGTGAGCGAGTCGGCGTTGAGGTGGAACTCGACCCGCGAGCTCTTCTGCGTCCGCAGATCGGACAGCGGCGCCGCCGACTCGAGCAGCATCTTCCATTCGGGCGACTCGGCGTTGCCCTCGTTCTTGACCGCGCCGGTGCACAGGATCGGCTCGTCGCTGACCAGGACGTGGCGCACCTTCTCGAAGGTCTTGGGGAACGCGATCACCTCGAGCGTGCCCTCGGAGTCCTCGAGCATGAACCGGGCCATCTTGTCGCCCTTCTTGGTGATCATCTCGCGGTACTGGCTGACGATGCCGCCGACCGAGGCATCGCCGACGCCGCGCCGGCCCGCCGGGAAGTCGGCCGTGGTCGCGCTGGCGTAGCGCTGCAGATCCGCGCGGTAGCGATCGAGCGGGTGGCCCGAGACGTAGAACCCCAGCGCCTCCTTCTCGAACGCGAGCAGCTGCTTGGGGTTCCAGATCTCGATGTCGGGATAGACCTCGCCCATCACCGGCGCGCCCGCCGCCGGCTTGGCCGGCTCCTGCGCGGCGAACAGCCCGAACAGCGAGGTCTGGCCGCTGCGCCGGTCGCGCTGCTCGGCGGCGCCGCGCTCGAGGGCGCTGTCGAGCGCGCCGAGCTGCTGGGCGCGGTGGTAGCCGCCGGCCATGCCGTCGAGCGCCCCGGACTTGATCAGCTGCTCGAGCACGCGCCGGTTGCACTTCTGGGTATCGACCCGCCGGCACAGCTCGTACACCGAGGTGAACGGGCCATCCACGCCGCGGGTCTCGACGATCGCCTCGACCGCGTTGGCGCCGACGCCCTTGACCGCGCCCATGCCGAACCGGATCACCTTACCGCCGAGCGCCGGGGTCTCGCTCGCCATCAGCTCGGCCGACGCCGGGTTGACCGAGAAGTCCTGCAGCGACTCGTTGACGTCCGGCCGCTCGACCACGAGGCCCATCGACCGGGCCTCGGCGATGAACTTGACGACGTTGTCGATGTTGTCGGCGTCGCACGACATCAGGCCCGCCATGAACTCGTGCGGGTAGTGGTGCTTGAGGAACGCCGTCTGGTAGGTGATCCAGCCGTACGCCGCCGAGTGCGACCGGTTGAAGCCGTAGCCGGCGAAGAACGCCATCAGCTCGAACACCTGGTCGGCGATCTTGGAGTCGACCTCGAGCTTCTTGGCGCCGTCGAGGAACAGGCTCTTCTGCTTGGCCATCTCCTCGGGCTTCTTCTTGCCCATCGCGCGGCGCAGCAGGTCGGCGCCGCCCAGCGAGTAGCCGCCCAGGACCTGGGCGATCTGCATCACCTGCTCCTGGTAGACGATGACGCCGTAGGTATCGGCGAGCACCTTCTCGAGCCAGGGGTGCGGGTACTCGACCCGCTTGCGGCCGTGCTTGCGGTCGATGAAGTCGTCGACCATGCCGCCCTCGAGCGGGCCTGGCCGGTACAGCGCGACCGCCGCGACGATGTCCTCGAGGCAGTCGGGCTTGAGCTTCTTCAGGATCTCGCGAAACCCGCTCGACTCGAGCTGGAACACGCCGGTCGTGTCGCCGCGCGCGATCATCTTGTAGACGTCGGCGTCGTCCTTGCGGATCAGGTCGATGTCGAACGGGTCGTCGGCCGCGCGCTGCTGGTTGATCAGCTTCACCGCGGTGTGGATCACCGTGAGCGTCTTGAGGCCCAGGAAGTCGAACTTGACGAGGCCGGCCTTCTCGACCTCCTTCATCGCGAACTGGGTGACGATCTCGTCGTTCTGGCCGCGGAAGCACGGCACGTACTCCCACAGCGGCCGCTCGGCGATCACCACGCCGGCGGCGTGCATGCCGGCGTTGCGGTTGAGGCCCTCGAGCGACGCCGCGAGGTCGAGCAGCTCGCGGTGCAGCGGGCTCTCGGCGTACAGCTGCTTGAGCTCGGGGGTCTGCTCGATCGCCTCGCGCACCGGCGGCGACTTGCC
>DASWOO010000339.1:0-3064 GCA_036404335.1 Kofleriaceae bacterium | reverse complement strand
CGTCGGCCTCGCGATCGAGCTGACCGCGAAGGGTTACAGCAACGTCAAGTTCGGCATCGCCGTCGTCGGCATGCTGATCGCGATGTTCTTCGCGCACCGCTCGTTCTACGGCATGCGGATCGGCAACTCGATGGGCGAGGGCGCCGCGTCGGCGCCGCCGTCCGCGGCGACCCCGCACGCGAAGGATCCCGAGACCGCCACGGCGTGATCGGACCCGCGAGCTAGTGCGAAGGGCGCCCGGCGAGGGCGCCTTTCGACGTTTCGGGGAGCGTGCTAACACGACCTCCATGGTCGAGACGATTCGTGCGCCTCACGGCACCGAGCTGACGTGCAAGGGTTGGCAGCAGGAGGCCGCGCTGCGGATGCTGATGAACAACCTCGATCCGGACGTCGCCGAGCGGCCGCAGGATCTGGTCGTGTACGGCGGCACCGGCAAGGCCGCGCGCAGCTGGGAGGACTTCCACGTGATCGTCCGCGAGCTGCGCCGGCTCGAGAACGACGAGACCCTGCTGGTCCAGTCCGGCCGCGCGGTCGGCGTGTTCCGCACCCACGAGGACGCGCCGCGCGTGCTGATCGCCAACTCGAACCTGGTCGGCAAGTGGGCGACCTGGGAGCACTTCCGCGAGCTCGAGAAGAAGGGCCTGATGATGTACGGCCAGATGACGGCCGGCTCGTGGATCTACATCGGCTCGCAGGGCATCGTGCAGGGCACGTTCGAGACCTTCGCGGCCGCGGGCAAGACCCACTGGAACAGCGATCTCGGCGGCAGGTTCGTGCTGTCGGGGGGCCTGGGCGGCATGGGCGGCGCGCAGCCGCTCGCCGCGACCATGGCCGGCGGCATCTTCCTCGGCGTCGAGATCGATCCGACGCGGATCGCGCGCCGGCTCGAGACCCGCTACCTCGACGAGCTCGCGCCCGACCTCGACACCGCGCTGCGCCGGGTGGAAGAGTGCCGGGCGGCCCGGACCGCGCGGTCGATCGCGCTGGTCGGCAACGCCGCCGATGTCTACGCCGAGCTGGTCCGGCGCGGCGTCACGCCGGACCTGGTCACCGATCAGACCTCGGCCCACGATCCGCTGGTCGGCTACATCCCGCAGGGCCTGTCGCTCGGGGAGGCCGCCGAGCTGCGCGAGCGCGATCCGGAGGGCTACGTCGCCCGGGCGCGCGCGTCGATGGCGGTGCAGGTCGAGGCGATGGTCGCGATGCAAAAGGCCGGCGCCCACGTGTTCGACTACGGCAATAACCTGCGCGCCCAGGCCGAGCTCGGCGGCGCCAGGGAGGCCAACAGCTACCCCGGGTTCGTGCCGGCGTACATCCGGCCGCTGTTCTGCGAGGGCAAGGGCCCGTTCCGCTGGGCCGCGCTGTCGGGCGATCCGGAGGATATCCGGGTCACCGACGAGGCCGTGCTCGACGAGATCCAGGACGACCCGATGCTCGCGCGGTGGATGAAGATGGCGCGCGAGCGGATCTCGTTCCAGGGCCTGCCGGCGCGGATCTGCTGGCTGGGCTACGGCCAGCGCCGCCGCGTCGGCCTACGGTTCAACGAGCTGGTCCGGACCGGCAAGGTCAAGGCGCCGATCGTGATCGGCCGCGACCACCTCGACTGCGGCTCGGTCGCCTCGCCCAACCGCGAGACCGAGGCGATGAAGGACGGCACCGACGCGGTCGCCGACTGGGCGATCCTGAACGCGCTGGTCAACACCGCGAGCGGCGCGACCTGGGTGTCGTTCCACCACGGCGGCGGCGTCGGCATCGGCTACTCGCTGCACGCCGGCATGGTGGTCGTCGCCGACGGCACGCCGCGCGCGGCCCGCTGCCTCGACCGCGTGCTGACCTCGGATCCGGGCATGGGCGTGATCCGCCACGCCGACGCCGGCTACGACGAGGCGATCCAGACCGCGGCGGAGCGGGGCGTGGTCATCCCGCGGCGGCGGGCGGAGTGAGCATGGACCTGGTCGTCCACAACGCGCGGCTGATGACGTGCGATCCGGCGCGGCCGGGCCTGGGGTTGATCGATCAGGGCGCGGTCGCGATCCGCGGCGGCGCCGTGGTCTGGGCGGGCCCCGACGGCGAGCGGCCGCGCGCCGACCGCGAGCTCAACGCGCACGGCCAGCTGGTGACGCCCGGGCTCGTCGACTGCCACACCCACGCGATCTTCGCCGGCGATCGCGCGCGCGAGTTCGGGATGCGCGCCGACGGCAAGACCTACCTCGAGATCGCCGCGGCCGGCGGCGGCATCGCCGCGTCGCTGGCGCCGACCCGGGCGGCGAGCGACGACGCGCTCGCGCTCGCGCTGATCAACCGGCTGACGCTCGCCAACGCGGCGGGCACGACGACGATCGAGGTCAAGACCGGCTACGACCTGACGGCGGCCGGCGAGCTGCGGCTCCTGCGCGTGATCGGCGACGTCGCCCGCGGCCGGGCGCAGCGCGTGGTGCCGACCCTGCTCGCGCACCTGATCCCGCCGGAGCGGCGCAACGATCGCGACGCGTTCGTCGCCGAGATCCGCGACCGCTGGATCCCCGACGCGGCGGCCCAGGGCCTGGCGACCTCGCTCGACGTCTACTGCGACGAGGGCGCGTTCACCCTCGCCGAGACCCGCGCGCTGTTCGCGGCGGCGCGCGCGGCGGGCCTGGCGGTGCGCGGCCACGTCGGCCAGTTCCGCGACCTGGGCGGCGCCGAGCTGCTCGGCGAGGTGTCCGGCCTGTCCGCCGATCACCTCGAGCAGGTGTCCGACGCCGGCGTCGCCGCCCTGGCGCGCGCCGGCACCGTCGCGGTCATGCTGCCCGGCGCGTGTATCCAGCTCCGCCTGCCGGTGCCGCCGGTCGAGCGCCTGCGCGCCGCCGGCGTCGCGATGGCCGTGGCCAGCGACCTGAACCCCGGCTCGAGCTACTGCGAGAGCCTGCCGATCCAGCTCTGGCTGGCGACCACCCACTACGGCATGACGATCGACGAGGCCTGGCTCGGCGTGACCCGCCACGCCGCCCGCGCGCTCAACGCCGCCGACGCCGGCACACTGGTCCCCAACGCGCGCGGCGACCTCGTCATCTGGGACTACGACGAC
>DASWOO010000338.1:0-7451 GCA_036404335.1 Kofleriaceae bacterium | reverse complement strand
GCGCGCGGATCACGCCGGCGAACACCGCGCCCATGCCGACCAGGGCGAACGACCCGATCGTGGCCGGCGGGTTACCGAACAGCGCGACGTCGAGCAGGCCGACCGCGCCGCCCAGCATGCCGCCGATGAACAGCGACGGCGCGAAGATCCCGCCGGCGCCGCCGCTCGAGTACGACCAGACCGTCGCGACCAGCTTGAGCAGGCCCAGGCCGAGCAAGACCTTGAGCACCAGCGAGCCGCCGAGCGCCGCGGCGAGCAGGTTGTAGCCACCGCCGGTGATGCCGCCGGTGTGGAACGCCAGCATCGCGACCACCGCCAGGCCGCCGGTGACCAGGCCGCCGATCGCCGGCTGGGCCCAGCGCGGCAGGCGCTGGAGCGACGCGAACCACTTGCGCAGCCCGAGCAGCGACTCGGTGAACCCGACCGACACCAGCGCGGCGGCGACGCCGAGCACGGCGTACAGCAGCAGCGACGACGCCGCGTCGAACCCGAACGTCTGCTTGAGCTCGAACACCGGGTGGCCGCCGAGCACCATGCGCTCGACCACGGCGGCGAGCGCGGCGGCGACGATCACGCCGGACAGGAGCGTCTGGTCGAGCGTCCCGACGATCTCCTCGATCGTGAAGGTCACGGCGGCGATCGGCGCGTTGAACGCGGCGGCGATCCCGGCCGCGGCGCCGACCGGGATCAGCCGCTTGACGTTGCGCGACGACACGCCGAACAGCCGGCCCAGGCCGGTCGCGACGCCGGCGCAGATCTGCACCGTCGGGCCCTCGCGGCCGAGCGACGAGCCGGTGCCGATCTGCAGCACGCCGATCGCGAACTTGCCGAGCGAGTCGCGGACCCGCAGCCCGCCGGTCTTGGTCGCGTAGGCGACCTTGATCTGCGGGACGCCGCTGCCGCGCGCGTTGGGCACGACGTAGTACAGCGCGAGGCCGGCGAGCAGGCCGCCCGCCGCCGGGACGATCAGCGTCCACGGGACCCAGTCGTCGCCGGGCGCGGCGAGCGCCGGCTCGATCGTGTGCACCGACATCCACTCGATCGCGAGGTGGAACGCGACGGCGGCCAGGCCGCACACGCCGCCGACCGCGATCGTCAGCCAGAACAGCCGCTGGCGCTCGGTGGGCACCAGGCGCTGCTTGAGCCGCAGCCCGGCCCGGTACACGCGGCGGTACGCATCACCCACGGCAGAAGATTGTAAGCCAGGCATGGTCGTCGTCCCCGGAAGGACTGCCGGCTGCATACCGCAAAATCGTTGGACCTCAAAGCATCGGGTGAATTCGCCGTCGGGGGAGCATCGAATTCCGCGAAACACCTACATCTGCGGTCAGTTCCGTGACAAGCCCGCGACTCCCGGCGATACTACCGGCGTGATCCGCCGATCACTGCGCTACGTCAACGAGCTGCCGGAGGCCATCCAGAAGCAGCTCGCCCTGGCCTACCGCGCAAAGGATCTGCTCGCCTACGGTCTGCGCGCCAAGCTGCGCGAGGGCTACACGGTCAAGGACTTCCGCGCCGACCTGGTCGCGGCGCTCGTCGTCGGCGTGGTCGCGCTGCCGCTGTCGATGGCGCTGGCGATCGCCTGCGAGGTCCCGCCCCAGCATGGCCTGTACACCGCGATCATCGCGGGCTTTGTCTGCGCGCTGCTCGGCGGCACCCGGCTGCAGGTCACCGGCCCGACCGCCGCGTTCGTCGTGATCCTCGTGCCGATCGTCCATCGCTTCGGGCTCGGCGGGCTGCTGCTCGCCGGCGCGATGGCGGGCGTGATCATGATCGGCATGGGCCTGGCCCGGCTCGGCAAGCTGATGCAGTTCGTGCCGCACCCGGTGACCACCGGGTTCACGATGGGCATCGCGATCGTGATCGGCCTGTTGCAGCTCAAGGACGCGTTCGGCGTCACGCTGCCCAAGACCGAGGGCACGTTCGGCTACCTGGCGGCGCTGTGGGCGGCGCGCGGCCAGATCAGCCCGTACGACGTCGGGATCGCGGTCGCGACCATCGGCCTGCTGCTCGGCCTGCCCAGGCTCGTCAAGCGCGTGCCGGCGCCGCTGGTCGCGCTGACCGTGATGTCGCTGGTCGTCGTGATCTGCCAGCGGTGGTGGCCGGGGTTCCACGCCCAGACGATCGGCAGCCGGTTCAGCTTCCAGATCGGCGACGAGACGATCCACGGCATCCCGCCGCTGCCGCCGATCCCGATGGTGCCGTGGCGCGCGAGCGGCCTGACCCTCGACTACCACACGATCCGCGAGCTGCTGCCGTCGGCGTTCGCGATCGCCGTGCTCGGCGCGATCGAGTCGCTGATGTCGGCGGTGGTCGCCGATGGCATGAGCGGCACCCGCCACGATCCCAACGCGGAGCTGATCGCGCTCGGCATCGGCAACATCCTGTGCCCGTTCTTCGGCGGCATCGCCGCGACCGGCGCGCTGGCCCGCACGGCGACCAACATCCGGGTCGGCGGTCGCTCGCCGTTCGCCGCGGCGATGCACGCGGTGTTCTTGCTGGCGTGCACGATCGTGCTCGCGCCGCTGGTCGCCTACCTGCCGATGGCGGGGCTGGCCGCGCTGCTGATCGTCGTCGCGCGCAACATGTCCGAGGCCCGGCACTTCGCGCGGCTCCTGCGGATCGCGACCCGCAGCGACGTGCTGGTGATGCTGACCTGCTTCACGCTGACCGTCGTGTTCGACATGGTGATCGCGGTCAGCGTCGGCGTCATGCTCGCGGCGCTGCTGTTCATGCGGCGGATGGCCGAGTCGACGACGGTCGTGCTCGAGTCGCCGCAGGAGCTCGGCCTGGCGATCGATCTGCCGCCGGGCGTGCGGCTCTACGAGGTCGCCGGGCCGATGTTCTTCGGCGCCGCCAAGTCGGCGATGGAGGTCATCGCGACGGTCGGGCGCGGGGCCGATCACACCTTCGTGTTCAACATGCAGCACGTGCCGACGATCGACGTGACCGGCCTGGTCGCGCTCGAGTCGGTGCTCGACCGGCTGTACCGCTCGAAGATCAAGGTGATCTTCGCCGGCCTCATGCCCGAGGTCTCGGCGATGCTCGACCGCGCCGGGATCAAGCGCGATCCGGGGCGGCTGGCCTACGCGCCCGACGTCGAGACCGCGATCAGCATGGCGATCGTCCACGCCGCGCGGGTCGGCGCGGCGGCGGCGCCAGCCCCGGGCTCGACCCCGGCGGCGTAGTGTCGGACGCCGACGAGCCCGCCCAGCGGCCGCGCCCGGCCGGCCAGACCCTGCAGTTCATGCAGCGGATGTGGGAGCTGGTCCACGCGCTCAACGTGCGGTCCAAGCGGATGGGCAAGACCCTGGGCGTCACCGGGCCCCAGCGCCTGGTGATCCGCGTCGTCGGCCAGACCCCCGACGCCACGGCGCGCGCGATCTCCGACATGCTGGGCCTGCACCCGAGCACGTTGACCGGCGTGCTGGCGCGGCTCGAGCGCCAGCGCCTGCTGCAGCGCACGGTCGATCCCGACGACCGGCGACGGGTCCGGTTCCGGCTGACCGAGGCCGGCAAGAAGATCGATCGCGAGCGCCGGGGCACCGTCGAGGCCGCGGTGCGCCGCGCGCTCGGCCGGGCCGACGCCCAGATGATCGCCGGGACCGAGGCGCTGCTCGCGCTGCTGGTCAGCGAGCTGTCGCGACCCGAGTAGCGCGCGGTTGGCGTAGACTGCCGCGCGCAATGCCCAAGTCGCACGCCGAATGGCACGTCGCGCCGCACCGCCCGCTCGAGCAGCTGTCGAGCCACGTCTGGCGACTCGAGGGCGAGCTCGAGCGGACGCCGATCAAGCGGGTGATGGCGATCGCCAAGCGCAAGGACGGCGGGCTGATCGTGCACAGCGCGATCGCGGCCGACGAGCCGACGATGGCCGAGCTCGCCAAGCTCGGGCCGGTGCGCGCGATCCTCGTGCCCAACGGCTTCCACCGGCTCGACGCGCCGGCGTTCCGCGCCCGGTTTCCCGAGGCCGAGATCATCTGCCCACCGGGCGCGCGCGAGGCGGTCGAGGAGGTCGTGCCGGTGAGCAAGACCTACGACCAGGTCGCGAGCGACGGCGTGGTCGAGCTGCAGGTGCTCGACGGCACCGGCGGCCGCGAGGGCGCGGTGATCGTGCGCGACTCCGGAGGCACCACGCTGGTGCTCAACGACCTGGTGTTCAACATGCCGCACGTCAAGGGCCTGTCCGGCTTCGTGCTGCGGTTCATCACCGGCTCGACCGGGACGCCCAAGGTCACGCGGGTCGCGCGCATGTTCCTGATCTCCGACAAGCGCGCGGCGCGGGCGCACCTCGAGAAGCTGGCCAAGCTCCCCGATCTGAAGCGGATCATCGTGTCGCACCACGCGGTGATCGATCAGGATCCCGGCGCGGTGCTCGCGGCGGTGGCCTCGACATTGTAATGACCGCAGCGCGCGCGGAGGCGGTCAGAGATCGACCGAGCGGGTGTCCGGCGCGTCGGATTTCTGCTCGCATTGTCAGGCCGACCGCGTATGGTCTCGGCCCATGGGCTTCGAAGCGACCGGCAAGCTGCATACGATCAGTGACACCAAGCAAGTGTCAGAGCGGTTCTCCAAGCGCGAGTTCGTGATCGAGCTGACGGACAACCCGAAGTACCCGCAGACCGTGTTGTTCCAGCTCACCGGCGATCGCTGCGCACAGCTCGACGGCATGCAGGTCGGCGAGATGGTCCGCATCGACTTCAGCCTGCGCGGCCGCGAGTGGCGCAGCCCCAGCGGCGAGGTCAAGTACTTCAACAGCCTCGACGTGTGGAAGGTCGAGCCGGCGGGAGCGTCGCGTGGCGCGGGCAACAACCGCCAGTCGCGTGGCAACGATGATTGGAACGGCGGCGGCGGCAACCGCGGCGGTGGTGGCGGTGGGCGTGGGCGCGGCAACGATGACTGGGCCGCCGGTGGCGGCGGTGGTGGTGGCCGCGGTAGCAGCAACATGCCGCCGCGCGACGACGTCCCGCCGCCGGGCGACGATGCGCGGCCGCGCGACGACTTCGGTCGCGAAGACGATCTGCCGTTCTAGGCGGTTGTCAGGCCAGCGGCGCGGGCGAGCAGCAGCTCGCGCTCGCGGTGATTGCGGGTGAGGCCGGCGGCGCGCTCGAGCTCGCGGCGGGCCTCGGCGGGACGGCCGAGCTTGGCGAGCAGATCGCCGCGCACGCTGGGTAGCAAGTGGTAGTCGGCGAGCGCGGGGTCATCGACCAGCTGATCGACGAGCGCGAGGCCGGCGGCCGGGCCGAACGCCATCGACAGCGCGACGGCGCGGTTGAGCTCGACGATCGGCGACGGCATCGCGTGGGCGAGGGCGGTGTAGAGCGCGGCGATCCGCGGCCAGTCGGTGTCGGCGGCGACCCGGGCGCGCGCGTGGCACGCGGCGATCGCGGCTTGCAGCGCGTAGGGCCCGCGCGGGTCGAGCGCCTCGGCGCGGGCGAGGGCGGCGAGGCCGCGCTGGATCAGCAGGTGGTCCCAGCGCGCGCGCTGCTGGTCGAGCAGCAGGATCGGCTCGCCGCCGGCGCCGGTCCGCGCCCGGAGCCGCGATGCCTGCAGCTCCATCAGCGCGATCAGGGCATGGACCTCGGCCTCGCCGGGCATCTGGCCCGCGAGGATGCGGCCGAGGCGCAGCGCGTCCTCGCACAGCGCGGGGCGCGTCCAGTCGTCGCCCGCGGTGGCGGCGTAGCCCTCGTTGAACACGAGGTAGATGACCTCGAGCACCGAGCCGAGCCGCTCGGCGAGCTCGGCGCCGCGGGGGACCTCGAACGCCACGTGCGCGTCGGCGAGCGCGCGCTTGGCGCGCACGATGCGCTGGGCGATCGTCGGCTCCGGCGCGAGGAACGCGCGGGCGATCTCGGCGGTGGTGAGCCCGCCGAGCAGGCGCAGGGTCAGCGCGACCCGGGCCTCGGGCGGCAGCACCGGGTGGCACGAGGTGAAGACCAGGCGCAGCAGATCGTCGCCGGGCTCGCCGTCGAGCGCGGCCTCGAGCGCCGGCGCGGTGTCGTGGTGATCGACGGCGCCGGCGCCGAGCTCGCCGTGCTTGCGCTCGATCAGCCTGGCGCGGCGCAGCCGATCGACCGCGCGGTGCCGGGCGGTGGTCATCAGCCACGCGCCGGGGTTGGCGGGCACGCCGTCGTGCGGCCAGCGCTCGAGCGCGGCGACCAGCGCGTCCTGCGCCAGCTCCTCGGCGAGGCCGACGTCGCGGACCATGCGCGCGACGCCGGCGACGACGCGCGCGGCCTCGATCCGCCACACCGCGTCGATCGCGCGGCGCGTGGCGTCGTCGGTCGGGCTGCGTGGCTCGGCGGGCTGCATCGTCGTCAGTTTGGCACGCGTGCCGGGCGCGCCGCGGCGGGCGGCGCACATCTGGCACGGCCGCGGTCCGGTTGGCCGCGGCGACGGCGATCGAGCGCGCGGCGCCACGGACCGCCGCCGTGGCTCGCGGCTTGCTTCGCTGGACCGTCATGAAGCGCAGCGTTGACTACGCGGACGACATGATGACGCTCGCCCGGCTGCACGCGGCCCTCGACTCGGTGGTCGATACCGAGCAGGTCATGACGCAGATCCACGAAACCTCGACGGTCCCGCAGCCGACGGTGACGCGGGTCCGCGAGCTCGTCGCCGAGGCCCGCGAGTTGCTTCGCGGGCTGCTGCGTCCGGAAGGCCGACATGCAGCTGTCGGAAAGCCCCTCAGCCAGCAGGACTCGACCGCGACGTGATCCGACACGCTCGCTGAGCATCGCGTCCAAACGACACGGCGGCGCGGGGGCGCGGCCCGCAAAGGTTCTCCACATATCGTGGTGCGTCACGAGTGCGCGTGGTCATGGTGGACGTCCGGGGCGTGGTCGTGATCGTGGGTCAGGCGGTCGTGGTGATGCGCGTGGCTGTGCTCGCCGGCGACCGGCGGGGCATGGACGTGATCGTGGTGCCCGTCATCGTGGCGATGCGGGTGATCGTGATCGAGCGGCTCGTGGACGTGCGCGTGGTGGTGGTGCTCGGTGACGTGCAGGTACACGCCGAGCGCGAAGCACGCGGCCGCGGCGAGGGTCCAGCCGCCGGCGCTGCGGTCGCCGAGCGCGAAGCCGATCGCCGCGCCGACGAACGGCGCCAGCGCGAACACCGAGCCGGTCCGCGCCGCGCCGATCCGGCGCTGCGCAAGCAAGTACAACCGCAGGCTGACGCCGTAGCCGGTGGCGCCGCACGCCAGCAGCACGCCGATCGCCCACGCGCCCGGCGCGGGCTCGCCGCGCGCGAGCGCGATCGCGCCGGTGATCAGCGCGCCGAGCCCGCCCTTGGCGAGGATGACCTGCAACGGGTCGCGCTCGGCCAGGCCCCGGCTCAGGATGTTGTCGGTCGCCCACGCCAGGGTCGCCAGGCCCACGGCGATCGCGCCGGCCAGCCCGCCGCCGGCGTGGTGGCGCGCCTCGAGCACCAGTCCCGCGCCGCCCAGCGCCATC
>DASWOO010000337.1:0-2359 GCA_036404335.1 Kofleriaceae bacterium | reverse complement strand
GTCACGCGATGCGCCTGCTCCTCGCGCTGGTCCTCGCCTGCTGCGCCTCCGTCGCCTGCGGCCCCGCGCCGCGTCCCCCGGCCGCCGCGCCCAGCCCCGCCCCGGCTCCCTCTGCCGCGGCTCCCTCTGCCGGGGCGCCCTCTGCCGCGGCACCCTCTGCCGCGGCGCCCTCTGGCGCGGCGCCCTCTGGCGCGACACCCTCTGGCGCGGCGCCAGCGGCCGCAGCCTTCGAGCTGGTCGAGACCGTCCCCGCCGGCACCACGCTCGATCACCCCGAGCTGCGCGACGCCGCCGACGTCTGGCTCGAGCTCATCACCCGTGCCCGCCGCTCGATCGACCTCGGCCAGTTCTATGCCTCGAACCACCAGCCCGGCCGGCTCGAGCCGATCATCGCCGCGCTCGAGGCCGCCGCGCGCCGCGGCGTGATCATCCGGTTCCTCGTCGAGCAATCGTTCGTCAAGGTCTACCCCGACACGCTTGACCGGCTCGCCCGGGCCGGCGTGATCGTCCGCCACCTCGACCTCAAGGCCGTGCCCGGCGCCGGCGGCATCCTCCACGCCAAGTACTTCGTCATCGACGGCCGCGAGGCGTTCTTCGGCAGCCAGAACTTCGACTGGCGCGCGCTCGACCACAACTACGAGCTCGGCGCGCGCACGACCGACCCCGGCGTCGTCGCCGGGCTCGCCGCGGTGTTCGCCAGCGACTGGGCCCGCGCCGGCGGCGAGCCCGCGCCCGACGTCCGGCTACCGGACACCACCGGCGCGATCCGCTTCGTCGCCAGCCCCCGGGCGCTGCTGCCGCCCGGCGTCGCCTGGGACCTGCCCGCGATCATCGGGCTGCTCGACGCCGCCCGCTCGACGATCACCGTCGAGGCGCTCGGCTACCTCGCCGGCAGCTGGGACGAGCTCGAGGCCCCGCTGCGCCGCGCCGCCGCCCGCGGCGTCCACGTCCAGCTGCTGCTCGCCGACTGGAGCAAGCGCAAGAAGACGATCGGCGGCCTGCAGCAGCTCGCCCGCACACCGAACATCGAGGTCCGGCTCACCACGATCCCCGAGGACGCCAGCGGCTTCATTCCGTTCGCCCGCGTCACCCACGCCAAGGCGCTGGTCGTCGACGGCGCCCGCGCCTGGCTCGGCACCAGCAACTGGGAGCGCGACTACTTCTACGCCACCCGCAACGTCGGCGCGATCATCGACGACCCCGCGATCGCCGCCGAGCTCGCCCGGTTCTTCACCACGCTGTGGCAGTCGACCTACGCCGTCCCGGTCGACCCGGACGCGCGCTACATCCCGCCGCGTACCGAGTGAAGGTGGCTCGTGCCCAGGGACGGAATTGAACCGCCGACACGCGGATTTTCAGTCCGCTGCTCTACCAACTGAGCTACCTGGGCTTGTTGGGAGGGA
Organism: Kofleriaceae bacterium; assembly: GCA_036404335.1. Classification (GTDB taxonomy): domain Bacteria; phylum Myxococcota_A; class Polyangia; order Haliangiales; family Haliangiaceae; genus JABFXX01. The sequence continues at coordinate 956 of DASWOO010000337.1, read as the reverse complement.
GACACTACACAGAGTCGGGGCGGATGGCAACGGGAGCGCCATGGGATCGTTGGGGGAAACCGGAAGGCGGCAATGGGCGCGGTCCGAGTGAGGTGGCACAATGGTAGGGCAGCATGGGCAGAGGCGACAGCACCGATCCGGCGATGGTGAACACGCCGGTTCCGCTCGATGGCGATGGCCACGAGTTGCTGGGGCTGGTGGTCGACGGGCGGTACCGGCTAGATGCGACGCTCGGCCGCGGCGGCATGGGCCTGGTCTACCGGGCCGCGCACATCGGGCTCCGGCGCCAGGTCGCCGTGAAGATCTTGCACCCATCGCTGGTGGCGTCGTCGGACGTGCGCAACCGGTTCGAGCGCGAGGCGCTGGCGGTCGGGAAGATCGACCACCCTAACTGTGTCAGCGTCTACGACGTTGGACGGCTGCCGGACGGCGCGCTCTACCTCGCGATGGAGCTGCTCGAGGGCCGGCCGCTCGCCGACGTGCTCGAGCAGGAGGGCCAAGTCGCGCCCGGCCGCGCGCTGCACATCCTCGCCGGCATCCTGCGCGGGCTATCGCACATCCACGGCGCCAAGCTGATCCACCGCGACATCAAGCCGGAGAACATCTTCCTGATCCGCCAGGGTCAGGACGAGGACTTCGCCAAGATCCTGGACTTTGGAATCGCCAAGCCGATGGAGGCGTCCGACCTGGACGACGGGGTCAAGCTGACCCAGGCCGGCATGGCGTTCGGCACGCCGATCTACATGGCGCCGGAGCAGGCGCTCGGCAACCCGATGGACGGCCGCGCCGATCTCTACGCCGCCGCGGTGATGGCGTACGAGATGCTGTGCGGCCAGCCGCCGTTCTACTCCGACGACAAGCTCGAGGTCATGTCGATGCACACCGCGCGGCCGGTGCCGCCGATGCGGCAGCGCATGGTGCGCGGCGGCCGGCCGGTGCCGTCGTCGATCGAGCGG
>DASWOO010000336.1:0-3071 GCA_036404335.1 Kofleriaceae bacterium | reverse complement strand
GACGCCACGCCACACCAGCACCGCGAACAGCGCGAGCACCAGCGCGACGCCGATCCAGCCCAGCTCCTCGCCGATCGGCGCCAGGATGAAGTCGGAGTGGGCCTCGGGCGTGTAGCCCAGCGTCTGGTGGCCGCCGCCCAGGCCCGCGCCGGTCAGCCCGCCCGAGCCCATCGCGAGCCGGGCCTGCATGAACTGGTAGCCGTCGCCGGTGGCGTAGGCCTCGGGGTTGAAGTACGCGAGCACCCGCTGCATCCGCCACGGCGTGCCGACGACCATGTGGTAGCCCAGCGGCGCCGCCGCCAGCAGCGCGAGCACGATGTACGAGATCCGCGCGCCGGCCATGAACAGCATGCCGAGCGTGGTCGCGCCGATCACGATCGACGACCCGAGGTCGGGCTGCTTGAGCAGGACGATCATCATCATGCCGCACACCACGAGGTGCGGGACGAACCCGACGGTGAAGGCCTTGACCTGGTCGGCCTTGCGGCCCAGCGAGTTCGACAGGTACGTGACCAGCGCGAGCTTGGCGACCTCGACCGGCTGGAACGTCAGCACGCCGAGCGGGATCCAGCGGCGCGCGCCGTTGAGCGTCGGCGCGACCAGGGTCATCGCGAGCAGGACCATCGAGCCGAGGATCATCGGGTAGGTCCACTGGCGAAGCCGGCGATAGTCGATGCCGGCGCCGACCCACATCGACACCCCGCCGACCGCGAGGAACAGGATCTGGCGCGACAGGAAGTGGGTCGCGTCGCCGAACCGGGTCAGGCCGTCGGCGGCGGTCGCCGAGTAGATCTCGATCGTGCCGATCGACAGCAGGGCGAGCACGGTGACCAGGAGCACCAGGTCGTACGGCCGCTCGGGCAGGGTCGCGCTCGGGTGCTGGACCGCGACGATCTGCGCGGTCGCCGGCAGGGTCGGGTCGAGGCCCTCGCCGCGGCGCCGGAGCACCCGCATCGCGCGGACGCGCTCGCCCAGCTCGGCGAGCCCGACCTGCCACCACGTCCGGGCCCCGCGCGGTCGGTTCACCCGGGTGCGCAGGTCAGCCCACCACGCGACGATCCGATGCAGCACTGCCATCGCCGCCATCCTCTGACCGGCCCCGCCCCCGCGCCAGTTTTTGACGGTATGGTCACGCCATGCGCAGCCTGCCGCTCCTGCTCCTCCTGGCCGCCTGCGAGCCCGAGCACCACGCGGTGCCGCTCAAGGCGCCCAACAACGAGCTGATCCTCGGCGAGTACGAGCGCCACCCGCCCGACGGCACCACGGCGATCCGGTTCCGAGGCGACGGCAGCGTCAAGCTGGCCAAGACCCGGGCCGAGCTCGACGGCTCGAGCCCGATCGCGACCGGCACCTGGAAGACCGACGGCAACAAGCTGACCCTGACCTACGAGCAGGGCGCGTGCACCGGCAGCGACGGCGAGAAGGCCGGCACCTACGAGGTCGTGATCTCGCGGGTCGGCATCCACTTCAAGAAGCTCGAGGACGCCTGCGAGCGCCGCTCGCAGATCGACAACCAGACCTGGTGGCGAGTCCATTAGTAGGGGGCCTTCCCGCCCCCTCTTTCGCGGCGGAGCCGCGAAATTCACCCCTCCGCGCGTCGCGTCGCGCGGTCATCAACGTCCAGGCGCCGGGCGCCGACCGCGGCGACCGCGTCGCGGAACACCCGGCCGCGGTGGCCGAAGTTCTGGAACATGTCGTAGCTGGCGCACGCCGGCGACAGCACGACCGCGTCGCCGGGGTGGCACAGCCCGGTCGCGCGCTCGACGGCGTCGAGCATGTCGCCGGCGTCGATCACCGGGTAGGCCACGCCGTGGGCCTCGGCCGCCGCGCGGATCAGCGGCGCCGCGGCGCCGATCAGCACGAGGCCCTTGCAGTTGTCGCCCAGCGCCTCGAGCATCGGCTGGTACGAGCCGCCCTTGTCGACGCCGCCGGCGATCAGCACGAGCGGCCGCGGGAAGCCGCGGACCGACGCCGCGACCGAGGCGACGTTGGTGCCCTTGGAGTCGTCGTAGTAGTAGATGTCGGCCTTGTCGCCGACCAGCTCCATGCGGTGGGCGAGCGGCCGGTAGCCCTTGGCGCCGGCCCGCACCGCGTCGGGCGAGACGCCCACGCCGCGCGCCGCCAGGTACGCGCACATCGCGTTCTCGAGGTTGTGGTTGCCGATGATCACCAGGTCGGACACCGGGAACCGCTCGACCTCGCCGCCGGGCAGGCCGTGGAGCACGAGCTGCGTCCGGTCGGCGGACAGCACCGACCCGCGCGCGGTGGTCGCGCCCGGCCGGGAGTCGAAGCTGTAGAACGCCGACGGGATCCCGGCGGTCTCGCCCATCACCCACGGGTCGGCGGCGTTGCCGATCGCGAGGTCGCCCGGCCGCTGGTACTCCCAGATCCGGCCCTTGACCTCGGCGTAGCGCGCCATGGTCTGGAAGCGATCGAGGTGGTCCTCGGTGACGTTGGTCAGCACGCCGACCCGGCCGCGGAACGTCGTGCAGTGCTCGAGCATGAACGCCGCGATCTCGGCGACGATCAGCCCGCCCGGCACGTTGGCCGGGTGGTCGACCGCGTCGATCAGCGGCATGTTGCCCAGGTTGCCGCCGCAGAACGTCGGCCGGCCGCTCGCCGCGCACAGCGCGCCGGTCAGCGCGGTGGTCGTCGACTTGCCGTTGGTGCCGGTGATCGCGATCAGCTCGGCCCGCGGATCGAGGAACCGGTAGGCCAGCTCGATCTCGGCGATGACCTCGACGCCGGCCGCGCGCGCCGCGGTCAGCTCCGGCAGCCCCGGCACGCCGGGCGACAGCACGATCAGGTCCGCCGAGGTGAACGTCGCCAGGTCGTGGCCGCCGAGCTGCCAGGTCACCGCCACGCCGTCGAGCTGCGCGATCTGCGCGTGCAGCTTGTCGGCCGGCTTGCCATCGGTGACGACCACGCGCGCGCCGCGCCGGACGCAGAACCTCGCGACCGCGATCCCGGTCAGCGCCAGGCCGACCACGACGACGGTCTTGCCGCGCAGGTCCATCATCGGAGCTTGAGCGTCCCCAGCGCGAGCAGCGCGAACAGGAGCGAGACCAGCC
>DASWOO010000335.1:0-6586 GCA_036404335.1 Kofleriaceae bacterium | reverse complement strand
ACACTGAGCGCGATCGCGATCCGCGAGGCGTACGCCCAGACCGGTCACGTGAGCGCCAGCCACCCCGAGCTGATGTTCTGGGCCGGCCAGCGGTTCTACCGCCGACGCGACTCGCACATCAGCGACTTCTTCTACCAGGACATGTCGGGCTACGGCGCCGGCTTCGAGGATCTGAAGATCGGCGAGAAGGCCAAGCTGGCGGTCGCCTACCTCGGCGGCTCGCGCGACTACGGCGCCATGGAGACCCAGGGCAACCAGGGCCGGCTCTACAAGTCGACCGTCGACATCCGGTTCTATGACATCCCGGCCGGCCCCGGCAGCCTCGAGCTGTGGCTGATCCCGACCGGCGAGTCGCAGGGCAACCTCGGCGGCGCGTCCGGTGCCCACAACGGCATCGGCGGCGGCATCTTCTACTTCCTGCCGTTCATGGGCGGCTTCAACGAGATCTCGGCGGAGTTCGGCTACGCCGGCGCGGCCAACCTGTCGAGCGGCATCGACCCGATCGCCAGCGACGGCTGGCTGTTCCGCATCGTCGAGCGCGCCACGATCCAGGCGACCCCGAACCTGTCGATGATGTGGACCGCGGTGTTCCAGCTCGACAACAAGGACGGCAGCCCGGACGGCTCGACCGACAGCGGCGCGGGCAACATGTGGGTGTCGTTCGGCGCCCGCCCGGTCTACAACTTCACGAAGTACACCGGCATCGCGATCGAAGGCGGCGTCGACATCGTCAAGGGGCAGGCCGAGGGCTCGGACACCGGCGTGATCGGCAAGCTGACGGTCGCCCCGCTGATCCGTCCCGGCATGGACTTCTGGGCTCGCCCGGAGCTCCGCGCGTTCTTCACCGCCGCGGCCTGGTCGAAGTCGATCGAGGGTCAGGTCGGTGGCGCCGCGTACAAGAACGACCAGGTCGGCTTCACGGCCGGCGTTCAGATGGAATCGTGGTGGTGAGCTGCTAGCCCGTCGTTAGCCCTTCAGGCCGCCCGACGTCAGGCCTGAGACCATCCAGCGCTGAGCGGCGAGGAACACGGCCGTGATCGGCAGGCCGCTCAGCACGGCGGCGGCGGCGAAGTCGCCCCACAGGTAGCGCTGCTCGTACAGATACAGCCGCGAGCCGACCGCGAGGGTCAAGTGATCCTCGCTCTGCAGCAGGATCGACGCCACCGGGTACTCGATCACGCTGCCGATGAACTGCAGGATGAACACGACCGCGAGGATCGGGACGGACATCGGCAGCAGCACCCGCCAGAACGCCTGGAACGGGGTGGCGCCGTCGACGTGCGCCGCCTCCTCGATCTCGCTCGGGATCGTGTCGAAGTAGCCCTTGATCGTCCAGACGTGGAGCGCGATGCCGCCGAGCGACGCGACCACGACCGAGGCGAGCGAGTCGATGCCGAGCCACGAGATGTGCTCGCCGATCACCTGGAAGATCGTGTAGATCGCGACGAGCGACAGCACCGCCGGGAACATCTGCAGCAGCATGATGGTGCTGAGCACGCCCGCCTTGAGCTTGAACCTGAGCCGGGCGAACGCGTAGGCCGCCGAGGTCGACAGCATGACGATCAGCGCCGCCGACACCAGCGCGACCTTGATCGAGTTCCACAGCCAGTGCAGCACCGGGAACGGCGGCTGGACCACGGTGCCGTCGACGTCGGTGTACGGGATGCCGAACGCCAGCTTCCAGTGCTCGAGGCTGATGTGCTCGGGGATCAGCGAGCCCGACGCGAAGTTGCCCGGGCGCAGCGAGATCGAGATGACCAGGAGCAGCGGGAACAGGGTGAACGCGAGGAACGCGAGCAGGAACGCGTGGGCGGCGATCGTGCGCCACTTCTGCGATTTACCGACGACGATGGCCATCAGCGCACGTCCGGGGCATTCGCCTTGGTCAGGCGCAGGTTGAGCAGCGACAGCACGGCGACGATCACGAAGATCAGGGTCGAGATCGCGGCCGCGAGGCCGAAGTTCTGCCCCGAGTCCTCGAACGCGATGCGGTAGGTGTAGCTGACCAGGATGTCGGTCTCGCCGGCGGGCACGCTGGTGTCGAGGAAGTCGGGCCGGCCGCGGGTCAGCAGATAGATCAACACGAAGTTGTTGAAGTTGAACGCGAACGACGAGACCAGGAGCGGCGTCAGCGGCTTCCTGATCAGCGGCCAGGTGATCTTGAAGAAGTTGGTGAGCGGACCGGCGCCGGCCAGCGCCGAGGCCTCGTAGAGGTCGCGCGGGATCGACTTCTGCAGCCCCATGCACAGCAGCATGAAGTACGGGTAGCCGAGCCAGACGTTGACGATCAGGATCATCGTCCGCGCGAGCATCGCGTTGCCGCCCCAGTCCGGCCGGATCCCGAACAGGCCGTCGAGCAGCATGTTGATCTCGCCGAAGTTGCGGTTGAACAGGCCCTTGAACACCAGGATCGAGATGAAGCCGGGCACCGCGTAGGGCAGGAACAAGAGCACGCGATAGGCGGCGGCGAACCGCAGGCCCTCCCAGCCCAGGACCTCGGCGAGCAGCATGCCGACCGCGCCCGACAGCACGACGGTCAGCCCGGCGAACACGATCGTCCAGAGGAACACGCGGAGGAACGGGCCGCGGAACTTCTCGTCGGTGAACACCTGGGCGTAGTTGTGGCCGCCGACGTTGGTGCGGAAGCCGGGCTGGATCGGCTGGTGGTCGGGGGTCTCGTAGTAGCCCGAGGCCAGGTTGGCGACGATCCGCTGCTTGGTCTTGCGATCGGTCAGCGAGCCGTCGGGGTTCTTCTCGTAGAGCAGCTCGTACGGCGCGAGCTCGCGCAGGCCGGTCATGCCGACCGCGGTGTGATCCGGCAGCTGGATCGTCAGCGCCTTGATCGCGTCGGCGTGGTCGATGACCTCGCGCAGCGGCAGCTCCTCGCCGGGCTTGAACCCGGAGGCCTCGACGCCGACCGCGGCGATCGTGGCCCTGGTCGTGGTCGCCAGGGACAGCTTGGGCGTGACCAGCGTCCGGGGCATCGCGACCTTGCCGGGCACGGCGATCGCCGCGGTCGGCGCGCCAGAGCCGGAGCCCGAGCCGGAGCCAGCGCCGGAGCCGGAGCCCGCGCCCGAGCCCGCGGCCGATCCCGCGCCGTCGGCCGAGGCGGGCGCGCTGTCGAGCATGCTGCCGCCGTCTGCGGCTGGGGTGTCGTCCTCGCCCGTGGTCATCACGATGCGAAAGCCGTCACCATCCCTGTGCAGCGCGAATTGATAACGCGCCGAGTCAGACTGGTAGGTCTCGCCGAGCAGGATCTCCGACGCGCGTTCGAACGTGATGAGATGCTTCGAGCTGTAGTTCGTGAAGCCGAGCCATACCGTATAGATGAGCGGCAGGACGATGAACATCGCGATGCCGGCGAGCCCGGGAAACAGATAGCGATAGGTGTAGGCCCGGCGCGCGGTATAGACGAAGTAGGCCAGTCCGAACGCGCCCAGGGCCGCCGCGGCGAGCAGGGCGTTCCCGCCGGCGTAGAGCCGATAGACGACGAACAGCCCGATCCCCGCAGCGATCACCGAGCTGATGCGCGACAGCATGTCCGCCGACTATATCTGCAGCAGCGGATGGCACGAGGATTCATCGACGGATTCGTGCCTTGAAACCGAGAGACCAGCTGTGGTGACATTTCCGGCCCATGGCTGAAGTGGTCCTGCGCGACGTTCGTAAATCGTTCGAGACCACCGAGATCATCCACGGCGTGAGCCTGGATGTTCGCGATGGCGAGTTCGTCGTGTTCGTCGGCCCCTCGGGCTGCGGCAAGTCCACCTTGCTGCGGATGATCGCCGGGCTCGAGACCGTGACGTCCGGCGAGATCAAGATCGACGGGGTCGTGTGCAACGACCTGCCGCCCTCGGAGCGCGGCATCGCGATGGTGTTCCAGAGCTACGCGCTGTACCCGCACATGTCCGTGTTCGACAACATGGCGTTCTCGCTGAAGCTGTCGCACATGAAGAAGGACGCGATCACCAAGCGGGTGATGCGCGCGGCGGACATCCTGCAGATCAAGCCGCTGCTCGAGCGCAAGCCCAAGGCGCTGTCCGGCGGCCAGCGCCAGCGCGTGGCGATTGGCCGCGCGAGCGTCCGCGAGCCCAAGGTCTTCCTCTTCGACGAGCCGCTGTCGAACCTCGACGCCGCGCTGCGCGTCCAGATGCGCATCGAGATCGCCAAGCTGCACAAGGATCTCAAGACCACGATCATCTACGTCACGCACGACCAGGTCGAGGCGATGACGATGGCGACCCGGATCGTCGTGCTCAACGCCGGCGTGATCGAGCAGGTCGGCGCGCCGCTCGAGCTGTATCACAACCCGCAGAACCTGTTCGTCGCCGGGTTCATCGGCTCGCCCAAGATGAACTTCCTGCCCGGCAAGCTGGTCTCGGCCGATCCGGGCGTGGCCAAGGTCGCGCTGGCCGACGGCACCCAGCTGCGGGTCGCGGTCGACGCCACGCGCGCCGGCAAGGACGCGCCGGTCACGATCGGCATCCGCCCCGAGCACATGGTGCACGTCACCGACAACGCGGTCGGCGCGACCGCGGCGGCCGGCGCCGGTCGGATCCGCGGCAAGGTGGTGCTGGTCGAGAACCTCGGCGACAGCGCGCTGCTCTACGTCCAGCTGCCCGAGACCGAGCAGCTGACCCTGTGTCGCGGCGAGGGTACGAGCCTGGTCAAGGAGGGCGAGGTCATCGAGCTCGCGCTGCCGGCGGGCGAGGGCCACCTGTTCGACGCGGACGGTCGTGCGTTTCCGCGCACCAGCGAGGCCCAGCCCGGCATTGCGAAGGCCAGGGCCAGTTAAACTACATGCACCTGAACAGGTGATCGCCAATGTGAAGCAGCATTGCGATCACCGGCGTGTGGCAGTTGATTCCGATCTCGCGGTCACCTACGGTCCCCAGCGATGAGACTATCCCTCACGCTCGCGACGACGTTGATCGCCCTCATGGCGGTGGCCCCTGGCTGCAACAAGAAGGACAAGGCCAAGGACGGCGGAGGTAGCGCCGATAACAAGATGTCCACCGACAAGGGCAGCGCCGCCGGCAGCGACAAGCCGGCCGCCGGCGGTGGCGCGATCGCGCTGCTGCTCCCCGAGTCGCAGACCGCTCGCTACGAGTCGGCCGACCACCCGTTCTTCGAGAAGAAGTTCAAGGAGCTGTGCCCCGGCGTCGACATCGTCTACTCGAACGCCAACCAGGTGGCGGCCGATCAGCAGCAGCAGGCCGAGGCCGCGATGACCCGCGGCGTCAAGGTCATCGTGCTCGACCCGGTCGACGGCGACGCGGCCGGCGCGATCGCCAAGGCGGCCAAGGCCAAGAACATCTCGGTGATCAGCTACGACCGCCTGATCAAGGGCGGCGCGACTCCCGACTACTATATCTCCTTCGATAACGAGGGCGTCGGCAAGCTCCAGGCCCAGGCGCTGCTCGACAAGCTGACCGCGAGCGGCGTCGCCAAGCCCAAGATCACGATGATCAACGGCTCGCCGACCGACAACAACGCGACCCTGTTCAAGCAGGGCGCGCACAGCGTGTTCGACGGCAAGGTCGACGTGGTCAAGGAAGACGCCGCGGCCAACTGGAAGCCGGAGGAGGCCCAGCAGCTGATGGAGCAGTTCATCACCGCGGTCAAGAAGGACGGCTTCGACGGCGCGTACCAGGCCAACGACGGCACCGCCGGTGGCGCGATCGCCGCGATGAAGTCGGCCGGCATCGACCCGAAGTCCAAGCCGACGGTCGGCCAGGACGCCGAGGTCGCCGCGATCCAGCGCATCCTCGCGGGCGAGCAGTACGCGACGATCTACAAGCGGATCCAGCCCGAGGCCGAGAAGACCGCGGAGCTGGCGTGCGCGCTGGTCAAGGGCACCAAGCCCGCCGACGGCACGGTCAACGGCAAGGTCAACAACGGCACGGCCGACGTCCCGTCGGTCCTGCTCGTGCCGGTCGCCGTCAGCCTCGCCGGCGGCGGCGTGACCCAGTCGGTCGCCGACACCGTGGTCAAGGACAAGTTCTACGGTCCCGAGACGGTGGCGCAGATCTGCAAGGGCTTCGAAGCCGCCTGCAAGACCGCGAACATCCAGTAGCGCCGATGGCCACGCAATCCACCACGCGTCCGCTCCTGGAGATGCGTGGCATCAGCAAGCGGTTCGGCGCCGTCCAGGCGCTGACCGAGATCCAGTTCGACGTCGGCGAGAGCGAGGTCGTCGCCCTGGTCGGCGACAACGGCGCCGGCAAGTCGACCCTGATCAAGACGATCGCGGGCATCTACCGGCCCGACGGCGGCTCGGTCAAGTGGCTCGGCAAGGAGGTCACCGTGACCTCGCCCAACGACGCCGCGGCGCTCGGCATCGCGACGGTCTACCAGGACCTCGCGCTGTGCGACAACCTCGACGTCGTCGCCAACCTGTACCTGGGCCACGAGCAGGCGACGCCGGGTGGCCCGCTCGGGCTGATGGACGAGACCGCGATGGAGCGCAAGGCCGTCGAGGTGCTGCGCCGGCTCTCGGTCAAGATCCCGAGCGTGCGCATCCCGATCGCGTCGCTGTCCGGTGGCCAGCGCCAGTCGGTCGCGGTGGCGCGCTCGGTGATGGGCG
>DASWOO010000334.1:0-12503 GCA_036404335.1 Kofleriaceae bacterium | reverse complement strand
ACGGCGCGTACCCCGGGCCTCGCCGGCGCGATCGTCGTCGGAGCGGCCGCCCGGATCCCGCAGCTCGCGGTCCGGTCTGCGGCCGGATTCCGGCCAGCTGTCCGGGAACCGGACAGATCCCGGACAGCCGATTGTCCGCCGGCTTACGCGACCTGCGCCAGGCGCTTGACCGCCAGCCGGAGCTCGGCCTCGGTGCTCGCGCCGAACCCGAACCGCGCGGCCGCCAGCTTGCCGGGCGTCAGGCAGAACGCGCTGCCCGCGTGGAACACCACGCCGCGCTCGGCCGCCCGCTTGCACCAGCGATCGGCGTCGATGCCCGCCCCCGAGCCCGAGCCAGCCCCGGTCTCGGCCCACAGCGCGATGCCGCCGGTCGGCACCGCGAACCGCAGCCGGTCGCCCAGCTGGTCGCGCAGCGCCCCGGCGAGCGCGTCGCGCCGGCCCAGGTAGATCCGCCGCATCTTGCGCACGTGGCGGCCGAGCTCGTCCTCCTCGATCAGCTCGGCGATCGCCAGCTCGAGCGCCAGGTCGCCCTGGCGGTCGATCAGGAACCGCTCGCGCGCCAGCCGGTCGATCATCGGCCGCGGCGCGACGACGAACCCGAGCCGCAGCCCGGGCGCCAGCACCTTGGACAGGGTCCCGACATAGACGACGACGCCGTCGGGATCGGCGCTGGCCAGCGGCAGCACCGGCCGGCCGTCGTAATGGAACTCGTGGTCGTAGTCGTCCTCGAGGATCGCGAACCGGTGGGTCCGGGCCAGCGCCAGGAGCTGCGCCCGCCGCCCGGCCGCCAGCACCGCGGTCGTGGGGTACTGGTGGTGCGGCGTGACGTAGACCAGGCGGACCGGCGTGCGCTCGCACAGCTTCGCCAGCGCGCCGACGTCGATCCCGCCGGCGTCGACCGGCACGCCGACCAGCGTGCCGCCGGCGCGCTCGAACGTCGCCCACGCCGGCCGGTAGCCCAGCGCCTCGACCCCGACGACGTCGCCCGGCCGGACGATCGCGCGCGCGGTCAGATCCAGCGCCATCTGGCTGCCGCGGGTGACCATGACGTCGTCGGCCGACGCCGCGATGCCGCGCGACTCGCGGACCAGCTCGGCGAGCGCGGTGCGCAGCCGCGGGTGACCGTGCGGCGCCGCGCTGTAGCCGAGGGTCGCCTCGGGGTGGCGTCGCATCGCCCGGCGATACGCGCGCGCGATCAGCTCGCTCGGCACCAGCCGCAGGTCGGGCACGCCGGCGGCGAGCACGACCGCGCGGGCCGGGGAGGCGGGCACGGTGTGCGCGGCCGGGCCCGGATCGAGCGCGTAGCCGAGCTTGCCGGCGAAGCCCGCGCGCGCCGCCCGCGGCCGAGGTGCCCGGCTGCCGACCGCGCCGGCGACGATCGTGCCGGTCCGCGCGACGGTGACGATGAAGCCCTGGGCCTCGAGATCGGTGTACGCGGCGATCACCGTGTCGCGATCGACGCCGAGCGCGCGCGCCAGCGACCGCGAGCCGGGCAGGACGTCGCCGCTCGCCAGCTGGCCGGCGCGGATCCGCTCGGCGAGCGCGTTGGCGATCTGCGCGAACAGCGCGACCGGCGCCCGCGGATCGAGCGGCGGCAGCGATTCGAGGAGCGGCGAGGGCGGGCGCGGCATCTGGGGGGGTAGCTTTCACCGAGCTGGATGTTGTGGACCCGCCAGGGGTTTAGCACGATGGCGGCATGGAACATCGCTATGCGCCCGTGTCGCGGCGGACCACCGTCCACCGGCTGCCCAGGCGCGCGGCCTACGATCCGGCGGTCGTGTTCGCGATCCTCGACGCCGGCCTGGTCGCGCACGTCGCGTTCGTCCACGACGATCACCCGTTCGTGATCCCGACGACCTACGTCCGCGTCGGCCGCGAGCTGATGATCCACGGCTCGGCGGCGAGCCGGATGCTCGAGCTCGGCGCCGCCGGCGTGCCGCTGTCGGTGTGCGTGACCCTGCTCGACGGCCTGGTCTACGCGCGCTCGGCGTTCCACCACTCGATGAACTACCGCTCGGTCGTGATCCTCGGCGTCGCCCGCGACGTGACCGACGACGCGGAGAAGCGCCGGTTCCTCGACGTGCTCGTCGATCGGATCGCGCCCGGCCGCGCCGCGCTGGTCCGCGGCCCGAGCCCGCAGGAGCTGCGCGCGACCCGCGTGCTCGCGATGCCGATCGAGGAGGCGAGCGCCAAGATCCGCACCGGCCCGCCGATCGATGACGCCGACGACGTGGCGATCCCTGTGTGGGCGGGCCAGCTACCGGTCGGCCTGCGCGCGATGTCCCACCTGCCGACCCCCGACGACGCGCCGCTGTATCCGATCCCGGCCCGGCCGCACGGCGTCGACTAAGCCCGCTACTCCTCGGGCAGGATCGCCGGCAGCTTCGACGGCTTGGCCTTGCCGCCGGGCTCGAACGTCACCATGCCGAACGGGCGCAGCGGGCGGTTCGCGACCTGGAACGCATAGAGCCGGCGCTTGGCCGCATGGACGATATAGAGGTACTGCACGTCGAAGCTGAGCGGGTTGACGCTCGGGTCGATCGTGGCGACCAGGCCGTCGAACTTGCCGCCGAACAGGCCGATCGGGTCCTCGCAGCGCTCGTCCTTGTCGAGCGCGACCCAGCCCTCGGGGCAGCCATCGACGTACTTGGCGGCGAACGCCTCGAGGTTGCCCTTGAGGGCCGAGACTCTGCGCAGCAGCACGCGGCCGAGGTTCTGCGGCTCGCTATTGGTGTCGTTCCACACGCCCTTCCAGCTCCCGTCCGGGGACGAGTACGCGACGATCGCTCGGATGCTCACGAACCGACAATACACACACTCGGCGGACGGTCGTACCGTCGGTGGCACAGTTGTCATCGGTCGATGACGAATCAGCGTCGCTGTGGCGGCGCATCGCACGACGAGCGAACCGGCACGTTCTCGCGAGGCTGCGCCGCGGAATCCAGCGCAGTTAGCACGGCATCGTCGTTGCACAACAAACGACCACAACTTCCTTTACGGAGATTCTGAACATGCGCACTACCATCTGGGCTTCGATGATCGCGGCGACTCTGCTGAGCGGCGCCTGCCACAAGAAGGACGACTCGGCCAAGGCCATGGACAAGGCGGCCTCGTCGGCGGCCAAGGCCCAGGAGGACGTCCGCGATCAAGCCAAGGACGTCGCCAGCGAGCAGAAGGACGTCAACAAGGCGCAGGAGAAGCTCGACAAGGAGCAGGCGGACGTCGCCAAGCAGCAGGGCCAGTTGAACGCTGCCCAGACCGACCTCGCCCAGGCGCGCGAGCGCTACGCGGTGGCTGCCAAGCAGCGCCTGCAGAACCTCGATACCAAGATCGCCCAGATCGACGCGATGACCGACGCCAAGGCGAAGGACACCGCCGCCAAGCTGCGCGTCCGCCGCGACGAGGTCGCCAGCCGCCTGTCGACCGTCGGCACGACCGTCCAGGCCGACTGGGACAACTACAAGAAGAACGTCGACGACAGCTTCGACAAGCTCGACAAGGACGCCGACGACGCGCTCAAGAAGTAGCTCCGGCGACTCCGATCTAACCTAGCTTGATAGACCACGGCCCGGGCGCACGAGCGCTCCGGGCCGTGTGCCGTTATAGTGGGGCGTGACTGCCACGGCTCAGGAGCTCCAGGTCGCCCAGCTGCGCTACGCCGATCGCTTCGTCCGCGCGCTGCCCGGCGATCCGCGAACCGATAACCGCACCCGCCAGGTGCTCGGCGCGTGCTACTCGCGCGTCGACCCGACGCAGGTCCCCGCGCCCGAGCTGCTCGCGCTGGTCCCCGAGGTCGCGCAGCTGGTCGGGCTCGACCCGCGGCCGACGCCCGAGCTGGTCGACGTGCTTGCCGGCAACCGCGTCGTGCCCGGCATGGCGCCGTACGCCGCGTGCTACGGCGGCCACCAGTTCGGGACCTGGGCCGGCCAGCTCGGCGACGGCCGCGCGATCACGCTGGGCGAGGTCGAGGCGCCGGGCGGCGAGGTCTACGAGCTGCAGCTCAAGGGCGCGGGCCCGACGCCGTACTCGCGGCGCGCCGATGGCCGCGCGGTGCTGCGCTCGTCGCTGCGCGAGCTGGTGTGCAGCGAGGCGATGTATCACCTCGGCGTCCCGACCACGCGCGCGCTGTCGCTGGTCACCACCGGCGAGCCGGTGCAGCGCGATCTGCTGTACGACGGTCACCCGGCGATGGAGCCCGGCGCGGTGGTGTGCCGGGTGGCACCGTCGTTCCTGCGGTTCGGCAGCTACGAGATCCACGCCGCGCGCGATGACCACGACACCCTGCGCAGGCTGGTCCGGTTCACGCTCGAGCGGTTCTACCCCGAGCACCTGCACGGCGACCGCATGGACATCGCCGGCTGGTTCGCCGAGGTCGCCGCGCGCACCGCGTGGCTGGTCACCGAGTGGATGCGGGTCGGCTTCGTCCACGGCGTGATGAACACCGACAACATGTCGATCCTCGGGCTGACGATCGACTACGGCCCGTACGGCTGGGTCGAGCCATTCGACCTCGACTGGACGCCCAACATCACCGACGCGTCGGGCAAGCGCTACCGGTTCGGCAACCAGCCGCAGGTCGCGCGCTGGAACCTGGCGCAGCTCGGCCGCGCGCTGCGACCGCTGGTCGACGACCCGGGGCCGCTGGCGCAGATCATCGAGCGGTTCGCCGGCCAGACCTCGGAGCTGCATCGCCACACCTCGCTGCGCAAGCTGGGGCTCGCCGGGCGGCGCGACACCGCGACCGACGACGACGATCTGCTCGCGTGGCTCGGCGGGCTGTTCGCCGAGCTCGAGATCGACATGGCGATCTGGTTCCGCCAGCTCGCCCGCGTGCCGATCGCCGAGGCCACCGGCGATGGTGCGATCTCGCTCCTGACCGAGGCGATGTACGCGCCGGACGCGCTGCCGGCGATCGCCACCGCGCGGCTGCGCGACTGGCTCGGCCGCTATGCCGCGCGGGTCCGGGTCGAAGGCCTGGCCGATGGCGAGCGCCGTTCGCGGATGGACGCGCTCAACCCGCGCTACGTCCCGCGCAATTATCTGGTCCAGCAGGTGATCGAGGCGACCGAGCGCGGCGATCGCGACGCGCTGCCCGAGCTGCTCGACGTGCTGCGCCGGCCGTACGACGATCAGCCCGGCCGCGAGAAGTTCGCGGCCAAGCGCCCCGAGTGGGCGCGCCATCGCCCGGGCTGCTCGATGTTGTCGTGCAGCTCGTGACCGGGCATATCATCGCCCGCGCATGAACCTGCGAATCGCTTCGCTCATCACCGTCGCGTGCGCGGCGTGTGGCTCCGGCTCGTCGGCGCCCCCGCCGCAACCGCCGGCGCCTCCACCGCCGACGACCCCGGTGCCCGCCGGCCCGGCGCTGGCGCCCGGCCAGCATTCGATCTATGCCGAGGACCTCGATCGCACTGCCGATCCCTGCACCGACTTCTACGCGTTCGCCAACGGCACGTGGCGCA
Source organism: Kofleriaceae bacterium (assembly GCA_036404335.1). GTDB lineage: Bacteria > Myxococcota_A > Polyangia > Haliangiales > Haliangiaceae > JABFXX01. The sequence continues at coordinate 7,041 of DASWOO010000334.1, read as the reverse complement.
AGCAGAACCCGATCCCGGCATCGATGCAGAAGTGGAGCCGGCGCTGGAAGTCCGGCGAGGACTCCAAGGATCTGCTCAAGAACATCCTCGACGAGGTCGCCGCCCGCAAGGACTGGCCGGCGCACGGCGCCGAGCAGCTGATCGGCGACTTCTACGCCGGCTGCATGGACCAGGCGCAGGCCGACGCGCGCGGCATCGCGCCGCTCAAGCCGCTGCTCGCCGAGATCGACCGGCTGCGGAGCAAGGCCGACCTCGGCAAGCTGATCACCCACCTGCACGCGATCGGCATCGACGCGCCGTTCGGCGTCGGCGGGCTGTCCGACCTGCACACGCCGACCGAGGTCATCACCTGGATCGGCGCGGGCGGCCTCGGCATGCCGGACCGCGATTACTACGTCAAGCCCGAGCCCCGGTTCGCCGAGGCCCGCGACAAGTACGCCGCGCACGTCGCCCGGATGTTCGAGCTCGCCGGCAGGAAGCCCGCCGAGGCCAAGCGCGCGGCGGCCACGGTGATGACGGTCGAGACCAGCCTGGCCAGGGCGGCGCTCGACAACATCGCGCTGCGCGACCCGGCCGCGACCGACCACGCGACCACGCCGCCCGACCTGCAGAAGCTGACGCCGAGCTTCGACTGGACGGCGTACTTCAAGGCGTTCAAGCTCGCGCCGCAGATCGTCAACGTCACCGAGCCGGCGTTCCTGACCGAGGTCGAGCGCCAGCTCAGGGCGACCGCGATCGCCGACTGGAAGATCTACTTCACCTGGCAGGTGCTGCACGAGGCCGCGTCGTCGCTGGCGCAGCCGATGGTCGACGAGGACTTCGCGTTCTTCGGCAAGTACCTCGAGGGCTCGACCGAGAACAAGCCGCGGTGGAAGCGCTGCGTCGAGGCGACCGACAAGCTGCTCGGCGAGGCGCTCGGCCAGAAGTACGTCGAGAAGTACTTCCCGCCGGCGGCCAAGGCGCGGGTCCAGCAGCAGGTCGCCAACATCCTGGCCGCCATGCACGACACGATCGAGAAGCTCGACTGGATGAGCGCGGCGACCAAGCAGCGCGCGTTCGAGAAGCTGGCGACGTTCAACCCCAAGATCGGCTACCCCGACAAGTGGAAGGACTACCGCACCGTCACGGTCAGGCGCGACGCCTACTGGGAGAGCCGGCTCTCGGCGCGGGCGTGGAACGTCGACGACGATCGCGCGCAGATCGGCAAGCCGGTCGATCGCGGCCGCTGGGGCCTGACGCCGCCGACGTCCGACGCGTACTACAACCCGTCGCTCAACGAGATCGTGTTTCCGGCGGGCATCCTGCAGCCGCCGCTGTTCTCGATGGACGCGGTCGACGCGGTCAACTACGGCGCGATCGGCCAGATCATCGGCCACGAGATCAGCCACGGCTTCGACGACCAGGGTGCGCAGTTCGACGCCCAGGGCAAGCTCGACAACTGGTGGTCGAAGGACGACCTCGCGCAGTTCACCCAGCGCGGCCAGTGCGTGGCCGATCAGTTCGAGCACTACTTCATCGAGCCGACCATCCATCACCAGGGCAAGCTGGTCCTGGGCGAGAGCATCGGCGACGTCGGCGGGATCAACCTGGCGTATCGCGCGTTCCAGAAGGCCAAGCAGCAGACCCCGGCGCCGACCGTCGGCGGACTGTCGCCGGATCAGCAGTTCTTCATCGCGTTCGGCCAGTACCGCGGCGACGAGATGCGGCCCGAGTACCAGCGCCTGATGGTGCAGCACGATCCGCACCCCGTGTCGAAGTACCGGGTGATCGGCCCGCTGTCGAACTCGCTCGACTTCCGCCGGGCGTTCAACTGCCGGGCCGGCCAGCCGATGGTGCGCGACGGCGCGAACCGCTGCTCGGTCTGGTGATCACCGCCGGGCGGTGGCGTCGAGCAGCGCCTGGAGGTCCGCGGCCCAGAACGCGCCCCAGGTGTGGGTGCCGTGGCCGTGGGTCTGCGCCGACGCCGGGATCAGCACGAGCTTGCCGTGCGCGACCCGCTTGATCAGCTTCTCGGCGATGCCGAGCTCGGGCGGGTTGATGAAGTCGTCGGCGCTGTTCACGAACGTGACCTTGGCGGTGATCTTCTCGAGGTCGGCCGACGGATCGTAGTCGGCCGACGACGCGACCTGGTAGAGCAGGTCGTTGGCGTCGTGGCCGGCGACGAACTTGGCCTCGCCGTCCTCGACGTCCTGGTCGGCGGCGTCGCGGGTCGGCAGCCGCTGCTGATCGGCGATCGGCGACGAGCCGGCGATCGTCGACAGCGCGTAAGCCTCGAGCAGCCCGGCGCGCGGCGGCCGGGTGTACTCGCCGTGCTTCCAGTCGGGATCCTGCTGGATCGCGTCGATCAGCATCTTGCGCCACTGGCGGTTGCGGCCGGCGATCTGCTGCGGCAGACACGCCAGCGGCATCACCGCGTCCATCATCGCCGGCCACTGCTCCGCCCACATCCAGCTGTGCATGCAGCCCATCGACGTGCCCATCACCAGCCGCAGGCGATCGACCTTGAGGCCCTGGGTGACCAGCGCGTGCTCGGCCGCGACCATGTCGGTGTAGCCGTAGTGCGGGAACCGCGCGTGCAGGCCGTCCGAGGGCTTGGACGAGGCGCCGTGACCGATGTCGTCGGGCAGGATGACGTAGTACCGGGTGAGGTCGAGTGGCTGGCCGGGACCGAACAACGTGTCGGCGAATTGCTTGCGCGCGAACTGCTGACCCGAGCCCATCGTGCCGTGCATGACGAGCACCGCGTTGGTCGCGTGGCCCGCCGCGTCGCGCTTGAGCGTGCCGAGCGTCATGTAGTGGATGCGCAGCTCGGGCAGCTTCTCGCCGCTGGCGAACGCGAAGTCCTTGATCGCGAAGTCGCCCGAGACCGGCGTCACGCCACCGATCGGCGTCACTGGCGCTGAGGTCGCATGCGGTGCGGCAGCTGGCGCACCGGCGTGCGAGCTGCGGTGGGCCTGCTCACAAGCGACGAGCCCGAACGTGGCGCCGATCAGCGAGATCCAGCTTGCGATGCGCTTCATGGCACGACGCTAGCTCAGATCGCGCGGATCGCCGGCCGATCGCCGAGAGGCTCGTGATTCTCAGTTGTTACGAAACGGATCCAAAACCTCATCCTGAATACAGCTAGGCTTGTCGTAGTTCCGTATATCAATGGTGGGAGCCAGCATGTGCGCCGCCTCGGGAGATGCGTACGACCACACCGTAGTAGAGCGCCGGGATCCGCTCATCGGCACGGTGCTCGACAAGCGCTTCCGGATCGATAGCCAGATCGCCGCCGGCGGCTTCGGCGCGATCTACCGCGCGACCGACGTGCAGTCCGACGCCGAGATCGCGCTCAAGATCCTGCTGCCGCAGCTCGCGCGCGATCCGTCGGTGGTCGCGCGGTTCCGCCGCGAGGGCAAGACGCTGGCGAACCTGCGCGACCCGCACACGATCACCGCGTACGAGCTCGGCGAGGCGCCCGACGGCACGCTGTACATCGTGATGGAGCTGTTGCACGGCGAGTCGCTCTATCACCGCTACAAGACCCGCGGCCCGCTGCCGTGGCGCCAGGTCATCCACATCGCGCGCGGTGTGTGCAGCTCGCTTGCCGAGGCCCACGCCGCCGGTGTCGTGCACCGCGATCTCAAGCCGGCGAACATCCACCTCGAGGACCGCGACGGCGATCCGGACTTCGTCAAGGTCCTCGACTTCGGCATCGCCAAGATCGTCCAGGGCAACGAGTACGATCGCACCGAGCTGACCCAGGCCGGCACGATGATCGGCACGGTCGATTACATGTCGCCCGAGCAGATGGTCGGCGGCGAGATGACGCCGGCGAGCGACGTCTACACGCTCGGCGTCGTGCTCTACGAGATGATCGCGGGCCGCACGCCGTTCGCCGGCGCGACCACCGCGACGGCGATCCTGGCCTCGGTCCTGACCCAGACGCCGGTGCCGCTCGGCCGCCACGCCGACGTGCCGGCGCGGCTCGAGCGGATCATCGCGCGCTGTCTCGAGCGCGAGGCCAAGGTCCGCTACCTCGACGTGATGGACCTGGCCGACGAGCTGGCCGAGGTCGCGGGCGACAGCACGACGCACCGCCGGCCGTACGCGACGCCGGCGCACCGCGACACGCGCGCCGACCTGCGCGACGCGGCCGACTCGGCGACGATCGCGCAGAGCCGGATGTCGCAGCTGGTGATCGGCGACGCGACGTTCGACGACACCGCCTTTGACCAGTCGATCTCGACGACCGAGTCGACCCGGATCGACGTGCGGCGGATTCCGCCGACGCCGAGCACGACGCCGGTCGTGCCGCCGAAGTACGTCGCGGTGGTGACGCCGGCGACGCCGATCGCCGCGCCGCCGCCCAAGCGGGCCAAGGGCTCGCAGCTGGCGATCGACGCGCGGGCCTGGCAGCCGATGCCGGACAGCCGCGGCGCGCTGCCGGCGATCGGCCAGACCGGCCAGCTGCCGGCGATCGGCGCGGGGCCGCCGCACCGGCCGCGGCTGCCGACGCCACCGCCGCCGATGGCGATGCCGCAGATGCCCCCGCGGGCGGGGCCGCACCCGCCGCCGATGATGCCGCCGGTCCATGGTGGCCTGCCGCCGGCCCACGGGGGCCTGCCGCCAGCCCGCGGGGGCCTGCCGCCTGCCCACGGCGGCCTGCCGCCGGCCCGCGGTGGCCTGCCGCCCGGCCTGGGGTTGACCCCGCCGCCGTTTCCGGCCGGTGCGCGCGCGCCGGTGCGCAGCTACGACATGACGGCCGACGCCAGCCGCGACACGTTGGTGCGCCGGATCATCTGGATCGCGCTGATCCTGGCCGGCGTGCTCGCGGCGCTCATCGCGACGCGCTGAGTCAGCCGGGCGGTAACGCCGCTGGCGGTCGGGCGTAGCTAGGCCATGCTGAGCGATATGCCGCCTCCGTCACGTCGGATCTCGGGTCGTAGCTTGCTTGCCTCGGCGCTGGTCGCCGTCGGCGTCAGCGTGATCGCCGCGAGCGCATGCGAGGCCAAGCCGCCGCGGCCCAAGGTCGCCAGGCCGGCGATCGATCCGGCCGGGCCGCGCGAGGTCGCGATCCTCGCCGGCGGCTGCTTCTGGGGGATGGAGAACGTCCTGCGCGACGCGCCGGGCGTCGTGTCCGTCGAGGTCGGCTACGCCGGCGGCAAGTCGTCGCGCGTGTCCTACGAGGACGTGTCATCGGGCGACACCGGCCACGCCGAGTCGGTGCGCATCGTGTTCGATCCGCACCAGATCTCGTACGCCGATCTGCTGACCCACTGGTACTTCCGCGGCCACGACCCGACCCAGCTCGACCGCCAGAACAACGACGTCGGCACGCAGTACCGCTCGGAGATCTTCGCGACGACGCCGGCGCAGCTGCAGGTCGCCAAGGAGGTCAAGACCAAGATCGACCAGACCGGCAAGTGGCACCGACCGGTCGTCACCAAGATCGAGCCGGCAACGACCTGGGTTCGCGCGGAGGACTATCACCAGGACTACCTGGTGAAGCATCCCGACGGTTACAACGACCACTTCCTGCGTGACTTCGATTTCTGAGCGGCGCATAACCTGTGGGAATCGATCTGAGAGTTCCCCAGGCAGCTTGTATCCCCCGGGACGCGAGATCGGCAGGTGGGGTGGGGCGTAAGGCCGCGATGTCTGGTGATTCGGGGCTCGGGAGCGCGTGGCACGGCGGGTGCTCTATAGGTCCTCGTTCACCACAAAGGACTTCAAGATGCCCACCATCAGCCAGAATGATTTCGACGCCGTCGCCAAGCAGGACCTTCACCGCGTTCAGGGTGGCGCCTCTCGCGTCACCTCGCGCTCGGGGTCCAGCAGCGACCAGCTCACCACGATGATGACGCAGCTGACCAGCTCGATCAGCCAGATGCAGCAGAACAAGGGGGGCATGGACCCCAGCATGATGATGATGATGATGATGATGGGCGGAGGAGGCGGTGGCGGTGGCCAGGCCGCGGCTCCCCCGCCGGCGCCGCCGGCGGCCCCCGCGGCCCCGGTCGTCAACATCTCGACCCGCGTCCGCTGATCAGACGAACAGCGCGAGGTGCTTGTTGACGGCGACGCGGACGATCGCGATGTTCGCCGACGCGCGGTCGGCGGCGAGGTAGATGAACGTGCTCGGCGTGACGACCTTGATCAGGTGGATCTGATCACCGAGGGTGATCAGCATGTCCTCGAGCGTGGTCTTCAGCGACAGCGCGCGCATGATCTTCTGCTTCTGCTTGACCATCTCGCTGTTGTAGGCGCTGGCGGCGGCGAGATCGAAGTCGGGGCGCATCGACTTCACGCCGAGCGTCATCCCCGAGTCGACGTCGACCAGGGCGGCGGCGATGAAGCCGGGGATCTCGGCGGCGACCTTCTCGAAACTCTCGATGATCTGCTTCTCTGCGGGCATGGGGCATTTCCTTTGTCGGGCGGTGAGTGGCTTACGCGTGAATGGAGAGCGCTGCGACCTGGGAGAGCAGCCGGTTAAAGGCGAGCTCGCCATCGCAGAGCAGGACGAAGAGCAGGCCGTCCTCGACCCAGCTCGCGCACGCCAGCGCGCCGAGCTCGGCCAGCGCGAGCTGGACGGCGATCGTCGAGACCACGGTGACGAGCTCGGCGGCCTGCACGGCCAGGTCGGCGAGCTCGGCCAGCGGGAGGCCCTCGCAGCCGATCTGCGCGAGCGGCAGCCGGGCGCCGTGCTCGACGACGAAGCCGCGCTGGCCGGGTCGGACGAGCGCGGCGAGCCGGGCCGCGCCGCGGACGGCGAGCGGCGGGTTGGCCAGCGCGCGGACGCCGGTGACGACCTCGGCCGGCGAGAACGTCAGCATCGGGTTGTAGCCGTAGCCGAGGTGCTCGACCCACAGCCACGGCGACGCCTCGTCGCGCAGCAGGCAGGCGAGCGCCTCGCAGGTGTGGCGCAGCAGCGAGCGGTGCAGGATCGGCAACGCGATCAGGCCGCGCGCGACCAGGGTCTCGCCGAGCGGCATCCGGTCGCGCCGGCACATCGCGAACAGCTCGTTGAGCTGATCGACCGATAGCTGGGTCTGCTCC
>DASWOO010000333.1:0-7711 GCA_036404335.1 Kofleriaceae bacterium | reverse complement strand
TCCGGCTGGTCAGCTTCGGCGAGGGCCGGCCCAACACCCGGCGCCGCCAGACCCGCGGCCAGCTCGCCGCCGGGATCGATCCGGCCGGGTTCGCCGCGGTGCTCGGCCCGCTGATCGACGCGCGGCTGGTCACGGTCGACGCCGACGATCAGGTCGATCTCGGCCACGAGGTGCTGATCGCCGCGTGGCCGTCGTTCGCCGCGTGGATCGAGTCGCGCCGGGCCGACGAGCAGCGCCGCCGGCAGATCCAGGCCGGCGCCGAGGCGTGGATCGCGCGCGGCCGCGGCGCCGCCGGGTTGCTCGACGCCGCCGAGCTCGCCACCGCGCTGGTGTGGCGCACGACCGACGCCGCCCGCGAGCTCGGCGAGAGCGCCGAGGTCAGCCAGCTGATCGCCGCCAGCCGCCGCGCGCTGACCCGCGCCCGCTGGCTGCGCCGGTTCGTGGCCGCCGCGGCGGTGATCCTCGCGCTGGTCATCGGCCGGCTGATCCAGCTGTCGGCGAGCGCGACCGACGAGGCCGCGCGCCAGGCCGAGCTCGCCGCCGCCGCGCGCACCCAGGAGAGCCACGCGCGCGGCGAGCAGTACCGCGAGCTCGGGCGCCAGGCGCTGGTCGACGGCCACCCGCTGCGCGCGATCCCGATGCTGGTCGCCGCGCGCGAGCACGGCCTCGACGATCCGCCGCTGCGCATGATGTTCCACGCCGCGCGGCCGACCGCGATCGAGCACAGCTGGCCCGGCGGCGCGTCGGTGATCGCGTACAGCCCCGACGGCCGCGAGCTCGCGATCGCCGGCGAGCACGGCGTCCAGCGCCGCGACGCCGCGACCGGCGCGGCGACCGGCGCGCCGCTGCCCCACCCGGGCTACGTCAACCTGATCGCGTACGCCCCCGACGGCCGGCGGCTGGTCACGATGATCGCCGGGCGCCCCACCGCGTGGCTGTGGGACCTCGCGACCGCGAGCGCGCGCGAGCTGACCCACGACGGCGCGCTCACCTGGATCCAGGTCAGCTCCGACGGCACGCGCGTGATCACCGCCAGCCGCGACCACACGGTGCGGCTGTGGGACGGCAAGACCGGCGCGCCGGCCGGCCGGTTCGAGCTCGGCCTCGAGGTCCGCTCCGCCGAGCTCAGCCGCGACCACACCCGGCTCGCGGCAGTCCTGGCCTCCGGCACCCGCGTCGTGTGGAACACGCAGACCGGCAAACCGCTGCCCGGGATCGGCAAACAGCTCGACCGGCTCGGCAACTACGTGCAGTCGGCGCGGTTCAGCCCCGACGGCAGCGCGCTGGTCACCGCCAGCCTCGACGGCAAGGTCGAGCGCTGGCAGGTCAACGGCGACTTCGCGATGAGCGAGCCGATCGCGGCGTACGCCAGCGACGCGATGTTCAGCCCCGACGGCCGCCGGGTGCTCACGGTCGGCGATCAGGCGCTGCAGCTGTGGGACTCGGTCCACAACACCCGGCTCGCGGCGCGCACGTTCAGCGCGCGGCTGGCGTTTGCCCGGTTCAGCCGCGACGGCAGCCGCGTGCTCGTGGTCAGCGACGACCGCACCGTGCGGGTGTGGACGCCGGCCACCGACCGGCTCGACGCGATCGAGCTCGAGGCCGATCCGGCCGACGCCGACCTCAGCCCCGACGGCAGCCGGGTCGCGACCGCGGGCCAGGACGCGGCGCGGGTCTGGCAGCTGTCGGCGGTGGCGTCGCGGCCGATCACGCCGCCCGGCGTGCCGGTCTACGACGTCGCGTTCAGCCCCGATGGCAGGTGGCTGGCCACCGGCGACTCGTTCGGCCGGGTCACGCTGCGCCGCCCCGACGGCGCGGCGGTCCGCGTGCTCGACGCCCAGCTGCCGCTGGCGAACGCGACGTTCGACGCCGCCGGCGATCGGCTGCTGATCAGCGCGGCCAGCGGCCTTGCGCGCATGGTCGAGCTCGCGTCGCTGACGATCCACGCCTCGCCGGGCGGCCCCGCCGAGCACGGCAGCCTGTTCGACGACAAGAACATCTACGGCCACCCGCCGGCGACCGCGGCGATCAGCGCCGACGGCCACCGCATCGCGATGCTCGGCGATCGCGCGGCGCGGGTCTGGGACGCCGACACCGGCCTGCCGGTCACGCCGCCGCTGCCGCACGCCGCCGAGCTCCGCGCGATCCGGTTCAGCCCCGATGCGGCGCGGGTCGCGACCGCGGCCCAGGACGGCACCGTCCAGCTGTGGGACGCGCGGACCGGCGCGCGGCTCGGCGCGGCGATGACCCACGCCGCCCCGGTCTACGCGATCGAGCTCGGCCCCGACGGCCGCACGCTGGCCGCGATCAGCCAGGACGCCCGGGTCACGCTGTGGGACATCGCCGGCGCGCCGCGCCGCCGGTTCGCCGTCCAGCACGCCGAGCGGGTGATCGCCGCCGCGTTCTCGCCCGACGGCACCCGGCTCCTGACCTACGGCACCGACCACGCGGCCAAGGTGCTCGACCTCGCGACCGGCCTGCCCGCGATCCCCGAGCTCCACCAGGACGATGGCTTCTCGCAGGCCGCGTTCAGCCCCGACGGCACGCGGATCATGACGGTGGCCACGAACTGGGTGCAGCTGTGGGACGCCTCGACCGGCCGCGCGCTCGGCCCGCCGCTCGCCCACCCCCGCACGCTGCGCGCGGCGGCGTTCAGCCCCGACGGCAACACCCTGGTCACCGCCGCGGCCGACGGCGCCCGGCTGTGGGACATCGGCCTCGACAACCGCTCGCTCGCCGAGTGGCAGCGCACCGCCGCGGCGCTGGCGACGCCGTAGCCGGCTACTTGCCGAAGTCGGTCTTGAGGATCAGGAACACCGACTCGACCGTCGCGTCCTCGATCGGCGCGGTGGCGCCGAGGCTGCTCGGCCGGCCGCGGACCGCGAGCCGGACGTCGAGCTCCGCCGTGCGCCAGGCGCGGGCTGGCTGGCCGGTGCGCTTGTCGCCCAGGGTCCACACGTTGTGCTCGATGTTGACCCGGTAGGCGATCGGCTCGGCGACCTCGAGCACGCGGCCGAGCTCGGCGGCGGAGATCGCGACGCCGGGCTTGAGCCGGAGCTGGAACGCGACCGCGGTGTCGGCCTGGATGTGATCGAACAGATCGAACAGCTTGTGGTCGGGGTCGACGCGCGCGAGCGACTTGGCCAGATCGCGCGGGCCGCCCGGCGGACCGAACAGCGCCTCGGTCAGGAACTGCTTGATCCGCTGCTCGGTCGTCCGCGGTGCGCGCCGGGCGGCGGCCGGCGGCCACGCCTCGGCGAGCGCGAGCCACTGGTCGCGGCTGAGCGGGACGAACGCCCGGTTCGCCGGGGCCGCGCCGGCGTCGGACAGCAGGTGCGTGGCGCCGGACTTGTCGCGCAGCGTCCACAGCGTGACGCCGCCGCCGATCGGCTCCTGCTCGCCGTGGCGGGTCTCGACGTTGGCGATCGTCCGCAGCGCGGCGAGCACCGGCGCCAGCTCGTCGGGGTCGAGCGCGCGGTGGACGGGCTTGCCGGGATCGGCGGGGTTGGCCTGGTGATCTCGCGGCGGACCAGATCGATGGTCTCGTCGGGCGCCGGGCCGTTGCTCGCCGACGACTGGCGCGTGATCGACACCGTGGCCGGGGTGAGCACCGAGCCGGGTCCGGCGTGCGCGACGCCGGTCAGCACGCCGAGGAGGAGCAGGACGATCCGGGGACTGGGCCGGGGACTGGGCAACAGCATCGCTGATCAGGAGTGGGCGCGCCGCCGGCCGGTTTGCATCATTTCGTGCAGAAACGCTGCAAAGCCGGGCGCGCCGCCGCCACCGTAGATCACATGCAGTCGCCTCGCGTCACCGTTCCATTTCTTGGCCTGGCCCTGGCGCTGGCCGCGTGCGCCGGCTCGGCCCCGCCCCCGGTCGCCCCCGGCCTGCGGGTCGCGCCGCTCGAGCTGACGCTCAACACCGACAAGATCGTGCTGTCCGGAGACGGCAAGGTCACGCACGACGGCAGGCCGTTCCTGGTATGGACCGGCGCGGGGTTCGCCAACGTCGCCGGCCAGGTGGTGATCAAGGTCGACCCGGCCGGCATGCTGTGGGGCACCGGGATGCAGAAGCACCCGCACTTCGCGGCCGACGATCGGCTGGTCGACGCCAGGGGCGTGCAGGCGATGGTCGTGGCGGCGGACGGCACGGTGACGCTGTACAACGACAACAAGCCGGTGCCCGGCACGTTCAAGTTCGCGTCGCTGCCGCCCGACACCCGGCGGACCGCGGCGCTGCTGGTGATCGCGACGATGATCCAGTCCGCGGTCGAGCGCGCCCAGGCCGCGCCGTCCGCCACGCCGACCGCGCCGGCCGCGCCCGCCGCACCGCCGTCGTGATTCAGCGCTGCACGGCGCCCGGCCAGCGCGCGGCCAGGGCGGCGAGCGGCTCGCCGGTCATCCGCTGCACCGTCCACTCGCTCTGCGGCGCGGCGCCGAGCGAGCGATAGAACTGCAGGGCCGGCTCGTTCCAGTCGAGCACCGACCACTCGAACCGGCCGTAGTTGCGCGCGACCGCGATCTGGGCGAGCGCCGACATCAGGGCGACGCCGATGCCGCGGCCGCGCAGCTCGGGATCGACGAACAGATCCTCGAGGTAGAGCCCCGGCTTGCCGAGGAACGTCGAGTAGCTCGGGAAGAACAGCGCGAACCCGGCCGGCACGCCGGCGAGCTCGGCGATCACGATCTCGGCGGCCGGCCGCGGCCCGAACAGGGTCGCGCGCAGCTGATCCTCGTCGGCGACGACCTCGTGCTCGAGCTTCTCGTAGCGTGCGAGCGCGCGGATGAAGCCGGAGATCGTCGGCACGTCGGCCGAGGTCGCGAGCCGGATCACGAGATGGTCAGTCATGGTCTGGGTCTTTCGCTGGGCGTGAGGCGCTCGACCACCGCGACGAAGTCGGGCGGCAGCGCCGACGATAGCGCGATCCGCGCGCCGGTCACCGGGTGGTCGAAGCCGAGGGTCGCCGCGTGCAGCATCAGCCGCGCCGCGGTCAGCACCGGGCCGCGCCCGGCGTTGGCGTAGTCGCGGATGTAGACCTGCTCGCCGACCAGCGGGTGCCCGGCCTCCGACAGGTGGATCCGGATCTGGTGGGTCTTGCCGGTCTCGAGCTGGACGTCGCACAGGGTCGCGTGGATCAGGGCCTGGCGGGCCTCGACGTGGGTCACCGCGCGCTTGCCTTGATCGTGGCGGCTGGTCGAGCCGCGCAGGCCGTCGCCGCGATCCTCGACGAGCTGCGACTCGATCCGCTGCGACGCGACCTGGCCGTGCGCGACGCACACGTAGCGCCGCGCCATCGCGTGGGCGCGCAGCTGGGCGGCGAGCCCCTGCTCGGCCTTCTTGGTCTTGGCGAACATCAGGAGGCCGCTGGTCGCGCGGTCGATGCGATGCACGACGTGCAGCGCGACCGTGGTCGACGGCGCGCCCGCCCGGCGCCACGCGCCGCGGATCAGGTCCATCGCCGTGCCGGTCTCGCGGTCCTCGTACGGCACGCTGTTGACCCCGCTCGGCTTGTCGATCACGACCACGTGGGCGTCGTCGTAAACCAGCACGCCCTCGCGCGCCGGGTCGTGCGGCCGCGGCGCCGCGTCGCGGACCTCGACGGTCTGGCCGGCGGCGAGCCGGTGGTCGATCGCGGTGACGCACGCGCCGTCGACGAACGCCTTGCCGCGCTCGATCTGGCGCTTGGTGGCCGACCACGGCGCCGAGGTCTTGGCCTTGACGAACGCCGCGAGGGTCACGCCGGCGGTTTCGACGGTCCAGGTCACTGCGCGGGCACGCTAACCGAACCGCGCTATACGAGCAACGTGACGGTGTTCCTGATCAGCCCGGCCCGCTGCCACAGCGACCGCGCCCGGCAGCTGCTGACCTCGAAGCGCTCGGCCCTCGGCGCGCGGATCTGGGAGCACTCGGCGCCGCTCGGCGAGATCTTCACGTGGCTGTCCTCGCTGTACTTCCGCGGCAAGCTGACCTACGCGCGGCGGTTCGGCGCCCCGCTGATCATGGCGCCCGGCCTGGGCCTGCGCGCGCCCGAGACCGAGATCTCGGCGGCGATGTTCCGGGCGATGGGCGGGGTCGAGGTCGAGACCGCCGCGTTCGTCGAGCCGCTGGTCCGCGACGCCCGGCTGGTCGCGGCCCAACCCGGGCCGGTCGTGCTGCTCGGCAGCATCGCCACCGGCAAATATCTGAGCTCGCTGCTCGAGGTGTTCGGCGACCGCCTGCTGTTCCCGTCGACGTTCGTCGGCCGGGGCGACATGAGCCGCGGCGGCCTGCTGCTGCGCGCGGCCGCCAGCGGCGACGAGCTGGCGTACGCCCCGGTCGCCGGCGCGGTCCTGCACGGCGCGCGGCCGCCGAAGCTATCGCGCAAGCCGCGCGCCGCCGGTCCGGGGTAATAATCGCCGGCGTATGGATCGCCACCTGTTCGACGCCGACCACGAGTCCTTCCGCCAGACGTTCCACCAGTTCGTCGAGCGCGAGCTCCGGCCGCACCAGGACCGGTGGCGGGAGCAGGGCCAGGTCGACCGCGAGATCTGGCGCAAGGCCGGCGCCCAGGGCTTCCTGTGCACCTGGCTCGAGGAGAAGTACGGCGGGCCCGGCGCCGACTTTCTGTGCTCGGTGGTCGTCATGGAGGAGCTGGCCCGCGCCTACGAGAGCGGGTTCGCGATGTCGCTGCACTCCGACATCATCGTGCCGTACCTGTACACGTTCGGCAGCGAGGCGCAGAAGCAGCGCTGGCTGCCCGGCTGCGCGTCGGGCGAGGTCGTCACCGCGCTCGCGATGACCGAGCCCGGCACCGGCTCCGACCTCGCCGCGCTGGCGACCACCGCGGTGCGCGACGGCGATCACTGGGTGATCAACGGCTCCAAGACGTTCATCTCCAACGGCCAGCTGTGCGACCTGGCGATCATCGCCGCCAAGACCGATCCCGATCCGGCCAACGCGCACAAGGGCATCTCGATGTTCCTGGTCGAGGCCGACCGCGCCGGCTTCACCAAGGGCCGCCGCCTGCACAAGATGGGCATGGCGTCGCAGGACACCTCGGAGCTGTTCTTCGAGGACTGCCGCGTCCCCGCCGACAACCTGCTCGGCGTCGAGGGCGGCGGCTTCATGATGATGATGCAGAAGCTCCAGCAGGAGCGCCTGTGCGTCGCGATCGGCGCGGTCGCCGGCGCCGAGCAGGTCCTCGCCGACACCATCGCTTACACCAAGGAGCGCAAGGCGTTCGGCAAGCCGATCAGCAAGTTCCAGAACACCCAGTTCAAGCTCGTCGAGAGCCTCGCCAAGGTCGAGGTCGGCCGCGCCTACGTCGATAAGGTCATCGCCGAGCACGTCGCCGGCAAGCCGCTGATCAAGGAGAGCTCGATGGCCAAGTTCTGGACCACCGAGATGGCCCAGGACGTCATCGACACCTGCCTCCAGTTCTTCGGCGGCTACGGCTACATGCTCGAGTACCCCGTCACCCGCGCCTTCATGGACGCCCGCGTCCAGCGCATCTACGCCGGCACCAACGAGATCATGAAGGTGATCGTCGCCCGGCAGCTGGGGCTGTAGCTCAGTTCGCGGCGGCGGCCCGGCCGCGGTGGAGCGCGGCGGTGTGCTTGGCGAGCTCGGCTTCGAGCATGCGGCGGCGGGTGTTGAGCTCGCTGTCGAAGACGATCTGGCGGCGGGACAGCTCGAGGTTGAAGGCGTGGCGGCGGGAGGCGATCTCGCGGTC
>DASWOO010000332.1:0-2905 GCA_036404335.1 Kofleriaceae bacterium | reverse complement strand
CGCGATGCTCGAGCGTATGCTCGCGCGCATCCCCGGCGCCGGCCAGCCGGGCGCGGCCGACGCCGCCGAGGAGCGCCGCGCGATCGTGTCGCGGATCGCCGCGGCCACCGCCGACAAGCTCGGCGACGCGCGGGCGGCGTTCACCTGGTGGCGCCGGGCGTACGACGAGGCGCCCGACGAGATCACGTTCGGCGATGTCCGCCGCGCCGGCGAGGCCTACAACCTGCCGCGCGAGCTGGCCCAGGTCCTGGCCGACGAGCGCAAGCGCATGCTCGCGGGGCCGATGGACGCCCACCGGTTCGTCGCGCTGTCGCGCGAGCTCGCGGGCTTGCTCGAGCGCCGGGTCGACGACAAGCCACGCGCGGTGAGCGTGCTGGCCGAGGCCCTGGCGCACGCGCCGCGCGACCCCGGCCTGCTCGCCGAGCTCGAGCGGCTCGCCGCCGAGATCGATCACAAGTCGACGTGGCGCGCGCTGCTCGACGGCTACGACCTCGCGCGCGCCGCGGCCCCGCCGGCGCTGCGGGTCGAGCTCTACCTGCGGCGCGCCAAGCTGCTCGAGGACCGGATGGGTGACGCCCGGGCCGCGGTCACCGACGTGCTCGCCGCGTTCGCGTGGGCGCCCGATCGCGAGGACACGCGCGACGCGCTGGTCGCGCTCGCCGGCAAGGCCCGCGCCTGGCACGAGGTCATCGCCGTCGACAGCGCGCTGATCGATCGCGCGCCGACCGCCGCGCGCCGGGTCGAGCTGCTGCGCCGCAAGGCGGCCGTGATCGAGGACCAGCTCAAGGACGCGCCCCGCGCGTTCCGCACCCACCTGATCGCGCTGCTGGTCCAGCCCGACGACGCCGACACCACGTCTCACCTGTGGCGCCTCGCCCGGGTGATCGGCAAGTACCGCGAGGCCGACCGCGTGCCGGGCGGCGAGCCGCCGCCGGCGACGATCCAGGCCGAGGCGGCGAGCGAGCCCGCCGTCGCGCGCAGGATCCCGCGCCGGCTCGAGACCGAGCCGCTCGCCGACGCCGACCTGGCGTTCGGCGACACCACGAGCCTGACCGTCGGCGACTCGACCCAGCCGCTCGATCTCGCCGAGCTCGAGGAGGCGCGCCGGGCGCAGACCGCCGGCGGGCCGTCCGCGTCGGAGTTCGCGGCCGAGAACGCGACGATGGCGCTGTCGCCGCAGGACCTGCGCGGAATGATCGTGCCGCCGCGCCTGCCGCCGGGCGCCAAGGGTCCGCCCCGGCCGCCGCCGCGCCCGCCGCAGATCGTGCCGCAGGTCCGCGCGGCCGCGCCGCCGCCCGCGCCGCGCAAGGCCCAGGCGAGCGTGCGCCGCGCGCCGCTGCCGACCCTGCCGAACCGGCCGCACGAGTCGCCGTGGGAGGAGCTCGCGACGGCGTACGAGGGCCTGCCCGCGCCCGACGCACCGTCGCGGCTGCGCTGGCTGTACCGCGCGTCCGAGGTCTGGGAGACCGGCGGCAAGGACATCGTCCGCGCGTTCGACGCGCTCGCCCGCGCGTTCGCCCAGGCGCGCCGCGCGCCCGGTGGCGACGCCGAGGTCCGCGCCCGGCTGCATCGCCTGGCCCAGGAGCACAAGGCGTGGGATCGGCTCGCCGATCTCTACGAGGGCATGGCCGAGCAGGCCGAGACCGCCGTCGACGCCGCCGACCTGCTGATGGAGGTCGCGACGATCCGCAGCGAGCAGAAGCGGCCGCGCGAGGCGGAAGGCCAGCTGCGCCGGATCCTGGGCATGCTGCCCGGCGAGACCACCGCGCGCGCCCGGATCGAGGCGCTGTACCGTGCCGAGGATCGCTACGTCGAGCTCGCGGCGTCGCTCGAGGAGCGCACCGATCCGCGGCTCGGCACGGTCGCGCCCGAGGCCGAGCGCGCCCAGCTCCTGCGCGAGCTCGCCGCGATCTACACCGACAAGCTCACCCGGCCGCACGACGCGATCGACGCGTTCGAGCGGCTGCGCCTGCTCGCGCCCGGCGACACCCGCGTGCTGGTCCAGCTCGCCGAGCTGTACGGTGCGGTCGGCCGCTGGTCGAAGGTGATCGAGGCGCTCGGCAAGGTCGGCGAGATCGCCGAGGGCACGCCCGAGGCGCGCGACGCGCTGCGCACGATCGCGCGGATCTACGAGCACGATCTCGAGCTACCCGAGCGCGCGATCGACGCGTACGCGCTGCTGGTCGCGACCTGGCCCGACGACACCGCGGCGTGGCTCGCGCTCGACGCGCTGTACGCCGGCAACGCGCGGTGGACCGAGCTGGCCGACGTGCTGCGCCGCCGCGCCGCGCTCGCCCGCGATCCCGCCGAGCGCGCCGGCCTGCTCGCCCGCCGCGCCCACGTCCTGCTCGACTGGCTCCAGGCTCCGGAAGAGGCCGCGGCCGCGCTGCGCCACGCCCGGACGATCGCGCCCGACGATCCGCAGCTCGCCGACCAGCTGGTCACCGCGCTGATCAAGGCCGAGCGCGATCGCGAGGCGGCCGCGATCCTCGAGAGCCGGATCGAGGTGCTCGCCGCGCACGCCACCGCGCCGCGCGGCGACCTCGCCGCCCTGCTGATCCGGCTCGCCCAGCTGCAGCTCGAGCGGCTCGACGACCGCGACGGCGCGCGCCAGTCGGTCGACCACGCGCTGGCGCTGGTGCCCGAGCACCCGACCGCGCTGGCGGTGCTGGCGGCGCTGGCCTCGCCCGACGACGATCCCCGGGCGTTCGCCGACGCCAAGCTGCGCGAGGCCGACAGCGCGCACGACGAGGACGTGCGGATCGCGGCGCTGATGGCCGCGGGCGACGTGCTGCACGCCCGGGTCGGCGACCTCGCCGCGGCGCGCGTGGCCTACGAGCGGGTGCTCGCGCTGCGGCCGTATCACGCCGACGCGACCTGGGCGCTCGCCGGCCTGGTCGAGAAG
>DASWOO010000331.1:0-2542 GCA_036404335.1 Kofleriaceae bacterium | reverse complement strand
ACCTGCACCTTGGCGAACTGGCCGGAACCACCGGTCTGCTTCTTGTAGGTGAGGTCCTCGCGCTCGACGGTCCGCTTGATCGTCTCGCGGTAGGCCACCTGTGGCTTGCCGACGTTGGCCTCGACCTTGAACTCGCGGCGCATCCGGTCGACCAGGATCTCCAGGTGCAGCTCGCCCATGCCGGCGATGATGACCTGGCCCGTGTCCTCGTCCGTGCGGACCTGGAAGGTCGGGTCCTCTTCGGCGAGCTTCTGGATCGCGACGCCCAGCTTCTCCTGGTCGCTCTTGGTCTTCGGCTCGATGGCCACGTAGATGACCGGGTCCGGGAAGGTCATCGACTCCAGCACGATCGGCTTCTGCGAGTCCGAGAGCGTGTCGCCGGTGGTGGTCTGCTTCAGCCCGGCGACGGCGATGATGTCACCGGCGCCAGCGCGTGGCAGTTCCTCCCGCTTGTTGGCGTGCATCTGGTAGATCTTGCCGATGCGCTCCTTGCGGTCCTTGGTGGAGTTCAGGACCTGCTGGCCGTTGTCGAGCACGCCGGAGTAGATCCGGACGAACGTCAACTTGCCCAGGTGCGGGTCGGTCGCGATCTTGAACGCCAGGGCCGCGAGCGGCTCGGACTCGTCGGTCTTGCGCTCGGCCTCGGTCACGCCGTCCTGCAGGGTGCCGGTGAC
This sequence comes from Kofleriaceae bacterium, assembly GCA_036404335.1. GTDB lineage: Bacteria > Myxococcota_A > Polyangia > Haliangiales > Haliangiaceae > JABFXX01. The sequence goes on along the minus strand of DASWOO010000331.1, from coordinate 1,868 downwards.
GTGGTCGACGTCCAGCGGCGAGGGCAGGTAGTCGATGACCGCGTCGAGCATCGGCTGGACGCCCTTGTTCTTGAACGCCGAGCCGGTGAGCACCGGGTTGACCAGGTCAGCCAGCGTCGCCTTGCGGATGGCCGCCTTGAGCGTCGGCACGTCGATCTCGGCACCGTCGAGGTAGAGCTCGGCGATCGAGTCGTCGATGTCGGCCAGCTGCTCGAGCAGCTTGTCGCGGTACTCGGCGGCCTGGTCGGCCAACTCGGCCGGGATCTCCTCGACCGCGAAGTCCTCACCCAGCTTCGTCTCGCCGCGCCAGGTCAGCGCCCGCATCTCGACCAGGTCGACGACGCCGATGAAGTCCGACTCGTTACCGATCGGCAGCTGCAGGACCAGGGCGTTGGAGTTCAGCCGGTCCTTCATCATCTGCACGCAGCGGAAGAAGTCGGCACCAGTGCGGTCGAGCTTGTTGACGAAGCACATCCGGGGCACGTTGTACTTGTCGGCCTGCCGCCACACCGTCTCGGTCTGGGGCTCGACGCCGGCGACACCGTCGTACACCGCGACCGCGCCGTAGAGAACGCGCAGCGACCGCTCGACCTCGACCGTGAAGTCGACGTGGCCGGGCGTGTCGATGATGTTGATGGCGTGGTCTTTCCAGGTGCACTTCGTCGCGGCCGACGTGATCGTGATGCCGCGCTCCTGCTCCTGCTCCATCCAGTCCATGGTGGCGGCGCCATCGTGAACTTCACCGATCTTGTAGTTGATACCGGTGTAAAAGAGGATGCGCTCGGTCGTCGTCGTCTCGCCCGCGTCGATGTGCGCCATGATCCCGATGTTGCGGGTCTTGGCGAATTCGGCGTTGTTGGCCATGATTCCTTCTCGTCTTCGTTGCGGCGGGCGGTGCTGGGTGGTTCTGACTTGCCGGGTGGTTCTGGTGGTTCGGGACTACCAGCGGTAGTGCGCGAAGGCCTTGTTGCTCTCGGCCATCTTGTGCGTGTCTTCGCGGCGCTTGACGCTGGCGCCGAGGCCGTTGCTCGCGTCGAGCAGCTCGTTCATGAGCCGTTCGGTCATCGTCTTCTCGCGGCGCTGCCGCGAGTAGCCGACCAGCCAACGCAGGGCGAGCGTGGTCTGCCGCGGAGTGCGGACCTCGACCGGCACCTGGTAGGTGGCGCCACCGACTCGGCGGCTGCGCACCTCGAGGGTGGGCTTGACGTTGTCGAGCGCACGCTTGAGCGTGATCACCGGGTCGGTGCCGGTCTTGTCGCGAGCACCCTCGAGGGCGCCGTAGACGATCCGCTCGGCGGTCGAGCGCTTGCCCGACACCAGGATCTTGTTGACCAGCTGGGTGACCAGCGGGGAGTTGTAGACCGGGTCGATCACGAGCGGGCGCTTGGGCGCGGGTCCCTTGCGGGGCATTAGCTCTTCTCCTTCTTCGCGCCGTAGCGGCTGCGGGCCTGCTTGCGGTTACGCACGCCCTGGGTGTCGAGCGAACCGCGGATGATCTTGTACCGGACGCCGGGGAGGTCCTTCACCCGGCCGCCACGCACGAGCACGATCGAGTGCTCCTGCAGGTTGTGGCCGACGCCGGGGATGTAGGCCGTGACCTCGATGCCACTGGTCAGGCGCACGCGAGCGACCTTGCGCAGAGCCGAGTTCGGCTTCTTCGGCGTAGTCGTATAGACGCGCGTGCACACGCCGCGGCGCTGGGGGGAGCCCTTGAGCGCCGGCGTCTTGGTCTTGCCGATCTTGTCCTGCCGGCCCTTACGGACCAGCTGATTGATCGTAGGCATGCGGCCTGCAATCTCCTCGTTCGTGTGCGGTGATCGGGGCGCCTGCCCCGCTCGTTTTCGGCTGTGCTGTTGTCGGTGGCGCGT
>DASWOO010000330.1:0-2363 GCA_036404335.1 Kofleriaceae bacterium | reverse complement strand
AAGGTCGAGCTGCTCGCGGCCGCGCTTGGCGCCGCCGAGCCCGACGAGCGCGCGATCGCGGCGCGCCACCTGTCGGGCGAGCTCGGCCACAAGCTCGGCATCGGCTACGCCACCGTCGGCGAGCTGCGCGGCGGGGTGCCCCCGGCCGCGGCGGCGTCGCTCGGGCCCGTCGAGATCGACCGCCGGTTCGCCGAGATGGCCGCCGCGCGCGGCCCCGGCTCCGGCAAGGCCAAGAAGGACGGGTTCGGCGCCATGCTCGCGCTTGCCACCGCCGGCGAGCAGGCGTTCCTCGCCGCGCTGGTCGTCGGCGAGCTGCGCCAGGGCGCGCTCGACGCCCTGGTCGTCGACGCGATCGCCGCGCGCGCCGGCCTCGAGCCGCGCGCCGTCCGCACCGCCCACATGCTCGCCGGCGACCTCGGCGCCGTCGCCGAGGCCGCGCTGGCCGATGGCGCGGCCGGCCTCGCGCGGTTCGGCCTGACCGTGTTTCGCCCGGTGCTGCCGATGCTCGCGCAGACCGCCGACACCGCCGCCGACGCGATCACCGCGTTCGCCGGCCCGGCCGCGCTCGAGCTCAAGCTCGACGGGTTCCGCGTCCAGATCCACAAGGACGGCGACGCGATCCGCGTGTTCTCGCGCGCGCTCAACGACGTCACCGCGCAGGTCCCCGAGGTCGTCGCCGCCGCGGCCGCGCTGCCCGCGCACCGCCTGATCCTCGATGGCGAGGCCAGCGCGTTCGGCGCCGGCGGCCGGCCGCTGCCGTTCCAGGACACGATGCGCCGCCACGGCCCGCTGCGCACGACCCTGTTCGACGCCCTGCTCGTCGACGATCAGACGCTGCTGGCCACGCCGGCCGGCGCACGGTTCGCCGCGCTCCACCAGCTCGCGCCGTCGCTGGTCGTGCCGCGCCTGGTCACCGGCGATCCGGCCGAGGCCAACGCGTACTTCGATGCCGCGATCGCCAGCGGCCACGAGGGCATCATGGCCAAGGCGCTCGAGGCGCCGTACGACGCCGGCAGCCGCGGCGCCGCCTGGCTCAAGATCAAGAAGGTCTATCACCTCGACCTCGTCGTGCTCGCCGTCGAGTGGGGCGGCGGCCGCCGCAAGGGCCTGTTGTCGAACATCCACCTCGGCGCGCGCGACCCGGCGACCGGCGGCTGGGTGATGCTCGGCAAGACGTTCAAGGGCATGACCGACGAGATGCTCGCGTGGCAGACCGCGCAGTTCCTCGCCCGCGAGGTCGACCGCGACGGCCACGTCGTCTACGTCCGCCCCGAGCTCGTCGCCGAGATCGCGTTCAACGACGTCCAGCGCTCGACCCGCTACCCCGGCGGCTTCGCCCTGCGGCTTGCCCGGGTCATCCGCTACCGCGACGACAAGACCCCCGCCGAGGCCGACACGATCGACGCCGTCCGCGCGATCGCGATCCGCGACGGCGTCGTCCCCGAGGACTGACCTCGCCGACGGCAGATCGGCGCCGACCTGGCCGCTCCTTAATCCGTCTGCCAGGCCTCGAGTACGACGTCGGGAATGAACTGTCGATACTGCATGCGGCCCGCGATCGACGTGCTGCTCCAGTCACCGCGGAGCTGACGCGGAAAGGCATAGACCCCGGACTGCAAGATATCCGGCCAATATAGCTTCTCGCGAATACCCAGGGCGTCGACGAGCTCGGCCAGGGGCACCTTGCCCGCTGCGGTCAGCTCGCGTTGCAACTCCGCCACGATCTCTCGATCATCGATCGTCATGTGGTAGTCGGACTCGCGCGGAATGGTCGCTCCACCATCCACGGGTGATGCCTTGATCTGGCGCGCGGGCAGATCGATGGATTCGCCGCTGACGTGGAACGCGAGGACTTCCCGGAGCCGCGCGTGGCGCATGATCGTCCAGTCGCGCTCGGTCCGCACGATGGCATAGCCGCGCACACCGCTGAAGTGTTGCACACTCGTGCGCACCCATCGTTCACGATGCTCCGAGCTCACGAGGCACTTGGTGTGGACCTCACCGATGAGCTCGAGCGGCTCTTCGTCTAGCCCGGCAAAGTACGGCTGCATCAACTCGAACTGTCCGCGCAGCTCGAGGACCGGCAGGTCGCAGATCTCGCAACGGTCGATCGTGCCCATGTTTTACCTCTCAATGACCTTGATGATCGTTCCTGTAGGGCCTTCGAGTATATCTATCTTGGCAAAGCCGATGATCAGGCCATTCTTGTCAATAAAGCCTGCGTCGTAGTCGAGCAGTGGCTGCAGCATGCCGTCTGGGCCATGAAGGTTCTTGAGACCCGACTTGCTGTAGTAGGTAACCTGTCCGCTCCAGTCGACGACCGCTTCGATGTTCTTGCCGGCCTTCTAAAGGTCCTTGGCGAA
>DASWOO010000329.1:0-5108 GCA_036404335.1 Kofleriaceae bacterium | reverse complement strand
CGCCGACGATGACCCCGGTGACGCGGGCGACGGCCAGGCGGCGGATGACGGCTGGCCGAGCGGGTCCCGCCCGGTCGCGGTCGTTGCGCCGATCGACGTTCGTCCTGTAGAACCTCCGTCGATGGATGAACAAGCGCGCGACGCGAGCACGTTCGACACCGATCGCGGCGAGACCGCGTCGGCTCCCCACGTCGAACCGGCCGCGGAGTAAGCCATGTCCGAAGCAGTCCGCTTGCAGCGGTACCTGGCCACGGCGGGCGTCGCCGCGCGCCGCAAGGCCGAGGAGCTGATCACCGCCGGCCGCGTCCAGGTCAACGGCAAGGTCGTCACCGTGCTGGGCACCAAGGTCGACCCGACGCACGACGAGGTCCAGGTCGATGGCGAGGCCGTGGTCGCGCTCGACGCGTTCTACGTCGTGCTCAACAAGCCCAAGGCGTGCATCACGGCCGTGACCGACGATCGCGGCCGGCCGACCGTCATGGACTACCTGCCGAACGTGCCGGTGCCGGTCAAGCCGGTGGGCCGCCTCGACTTCTACACCGAGGGCGTCCTGCTGCTGACCAACGACGGCGAGCTCGCGGCCCGCCTGCTCGCGCCCGCCAGCCACGTGCCCAAGACCTACCACGTCAAGGTCCACGGCCAGCTCACCCGCCAGGAAGTGCAGACCCTGCGCGACGGCGTGACGCTCGACGACGGCGTGACGACGATGCCCGCCGAGATCGAGATCCTGCCGGGCGAGAGCAAGTACACCTGGCTCGGCATCACGATCCACGAGGGCAAGCACCGCCAGATCCACCGGATGATCGAGGCGATCGGCTACCAGGTCGACAAGCTGCAGCGCGTCGCGTTCGCCAACCTGACGTTCCACAACCTGCGGATCGGCGACGCGCGCGAGCTGACCCAGCTCGAGCTCAACGCGCTGCGCGACGCGGTCGGCCTCGACCACAGCGCCGTCGCGCGCGGCAAGTGGTCGGCGGAGCGCGAGAAGACCGACATCCCGCGCCGGGCTCGCGCCAAGGCGCGCGCCGAGGCCGAGGAAGAGATGATCGCCCGCGGCCTCGACCCCCGCGCGCCGCGCCCCGAGCGCGGCTCGGCGCCCACCGACGGCACCGGCCGGCCGTCGCGGACCGGCAGCTGGGACGACGAACTCGGCGCCGACGACCACGGCGCCGACGACGAGTGGGACGACGTCCCCGACGACGTCGCGGGCGCAGCTCCTGACGACGGCGACGGCGACGACGGCGATGCGGATGCGGGCCCGTCGCGTGGCGGCAGCGGCTCCGGCGAGCTCAGCTTCGAGCGCGCGGCCGGCCGTCCCCGGGGCGGCGCTGGCGGCCGCGGTCCTGGCCGCGGCGCGGCGGGCGCAGGTGAACGTGGCGCAGGCGATCGCAGCGCAAGCGAAGGCAGCCGCGGCGCCGGTCGCAGCTACGATCGCGGTGCCGACGCGGGCAGCCGCGGACCGGGCGCGGGCAGCCGCGGACCGGGCGCGGGCAGCCGCAGCTACGATCGCGGACCTGGTGCGGGTAGCCGCGGAGCTGGCGCTGATAGCCGCGGAGCTGGCGCTGGTAGCCGCAGCTACGACCGCGGAGCTGGCGCGGGTAGCCGCGGAGCTGGCGTGGGCAGCCGCGGAGCCGGCGCTGATAGCCGCGGAGCTGGCGCGGGTGGCCGCAGCTACGATCGCGGAGCTGGCGCGGGTAGCCGCGGGCCTGGTGCTGATAGTCGCGGAGCTGGCGCGGGTGGCCGCAGCTACGACCGCGGAGCGGGCGCGGGCAGCCGCGGGCCTGGTGCTGATAGTCGCGGAGCTGGCGCGGGTGGCCGCAGCTACGACCGCGGAGCGGGCGCGGGTAGCCGCGGGCCTGGTGCTGATAGCCGCGGACCTGGCGCGGGCAGCCGTGGACCTGGCGCGGGCAGCCGCGGACCTGGCGCGGGCAGCCGCGGACCTGGCGCGGGCAGCCGCGGACCTGGCGCGGGTGGCCGCAGCTACGATCGCGGTGCCGGCGCGGATAGCCGCGGTGCAGGTAGCCGCGGGGCTGGCGCGCCGACGCGTAGCTATCGCGGTGGCAGCGCGGGGAGCCGCGGAGCGGACGCGCCCACCCGTAGCTACGATCGGGGCGCAGGCTCTGGCGCGCCGAGCCGCAGCTACGACCGCGGTGCGGATGCGGGTGGCCGTGGACCTGGCGCGCCGAGCCGCAGCTACGACCGCGGCCCGGGCCCGGGGAGCCGAGGCCCAGGGGCCGGCGGTCGCGGGCCGAGCGCGGGGCCGCGCGGGGCGGGTAGCCGCAGCTTCGATCGCGGGCCGGGTGCCGGCGGGCGCAGCGCGGGCGCGCCGGCGAGCCGCAGCTACGACCGCGGGCCGGCGAGCCGCGGCGCGGGAGCAGGCTCGCGTGGCCGTAGCTTCGGACGCGACGAGGGCGCCGGCGAGCGCGGCGGCAGCGCTGGCCGCGGTCCCGCGGGCGGGCGCGGCGACGGGCCGAGCCGGGGCGCCGCGCCGAGCCGGGCCGGGCGAGACGCAGCGCCGAGCCGGGCGAGCCGGACCGGGGCGTCGTTCGGAGCGACGAAGAAGCCGCGGTGGAATCGGCCGGATCCGAACGCGGCCGAGCCGGTGCCCAAGCGTCCGGCGCGCGGCGATCGGGCACCGCAGCGCGGCCGCAAGCGCTAACCCGGCCGGCTGCCGAGCGGGCAGGCGCGGCCCTGTGATAGCGTCGCGGCGATGGAGCTTCGCGCGCTCGTGGTGCTGGATTCGCTGCAGCCGCAGCTGACCGGGTTCCTGCAGACGGTGTGCTCGGGGTTCATGCCGCTCGAGGGAGAGTCGGCGGTGTTCATCGAGATCGCGCCGGGCATCGCGATCAACCAGCTGACCGACGTCGCGCTCAAGGCGACGTCGTGCCGGCCCGGCATGCAGATCGTCGAGCGCGCGTACGGGATGCTCGAGCTGCACAGCGACGACAAGGGCCAGGTCGAGGCCGCGGTCGACACGATCGTCGGGCAGATGGACGTCAAACGCGACGACCGGATCAAGCCGCGGATCGTCTCGTCGCAGATCATCACCGGCGTCGACGGCAAGCAGAGCCAGCTGATCAACCGCATGCGCCACGGCGACATGATCCTGACCGGCCAGACGCTCTACATCCTCGAGGTCTACCCGGCCGCGTACGCCGCGCTCGCCGCCAACGAGGCCGAGAAGGCCGCCGACGTCCACCTGATGGAGGTCATCACGTTCGGCGCGTTCGGCCGGCTGTGGCTCGGCGGCAGCGAGGCCGAGATCAAGGTCGCCGTCGAGGCCGCCGAGGGCGCGCTCGCCAAGGTCTCGGGCCGCGACGGCAAGTAAGCCCGCCGGGTTGCCCGCGGCCCGGGCCGCACCCGGAAGTCTTCGCTCACGCCGAGAAACCGGCCGATCGACCAGGGCCCACCGACGATCGGCGCGCTACAGTGACCGGATGACGACGACGCTCCCCGCGGCGCTGCGCGCCCCGTTCTCCGCCGGTGGCGCGAACGCGATCGATGCTCAGCTCGCCAACCGGCTGCTCAGCATCGCGCTCGATGCCGGCGGCGACTACGCCGATCTCTACTTCGAATTCCGCGTCTCGGCGGACTACTCGCTCGAGGAGGAGCAGGTCCGCACCCTCGGCCGCAGCGTCAGCGTCGGCCTGGGCGTCCGCGTCACCAAGGGTGACGCCACCGGCTACGCCTATTGCGAGGATCTCGCGTGGGAGAAGATGGCGCACGCGGCGAAGACCGCCGGCCAGATCGCGGTCGGCGGCGGCCATCCGCCGGTCGGCGTCGCGCCGATCGCCGGCGTGCCGCTGCCCAGCTTCTACGCGGTGCCGACGCCGTCGCTGCTGATGTCGACGCCCGAGAAGCTGACCCTGCTGCGCACTGCCGATCGGGCCGCGCGCGCCTACGACGCCAAGATCGTCAAGGTCGAGGTCGGCTTCGTCGAGAGCCTCAAGGAGATCCTGCTGTTCACCAGCGACGGCCGGACCGCGACCGACGTCCAGCCGATGATCCGGCTGAGCGCCCGCGCGGTCGCCGAGCATGACGGCAAGCGCCAGTCCGGCAGCGGCGGCGGCGGCGGCCGCTACGGCATGGAGTACTTCGCCGACGCCCAGCGCGACGCCGCGGCGCACGGCCGCGAGGCGGCCCGGGTCGCGATCGCGATGCTCGACGCGCGCGACGCGCCGGCCGGCCAGCTGACCGTCGTGCTCGGCCCCGGCGACTCGGGGATCCTGCTGCACGAGGCGATCGGCCACGGCCTCGAGGCCGACTTCAACCGCAAGCAGACCTCGAACTACTCGGGCAAGATCGGCCAGCTGGTCGCGTCCGAGGTGTGCACCGTGATCGACGACGGCACGTTGACCAACTCGCGCGGCGCGATCAACGTCGACGACGAGGGCTACGCCGGCCAGAGCAACATGCTGATCGAGAACGGCGTGCTGGTCGGCTATATGCACGACCGGCTGAGCGCCAAGCACTTCGGGACCAAGCCGACCGGCAACGGCCGCCGCGAGTCGTTCCAGTCGATGCCGCTGCCGCGCATGACCAACACGTCGCTGCTCGCCGGCAAGGACAACCCCGACGACATCATCAAGAGCACCAAGCGCGGCATCTACGCCAAGCGGTTCTCCGGCGGCCAGGTCAACATCACCAACGGCGACTTCGTATTCTCGCTGTCGGAGAGCTACCTGATCGAGGACGGCAAGCTGACCGCGCCGCTCAAGGGCGTCAACCTGATCGGCAACGGCCCCGAGGTCCTGCGCCGGGTCGACATGCTGGGCAACGACTACGAGCTGTCCGACGGCATCTGGACCTGCGGCAAGAACGGCCAGAGCCTGCCGGTCAACGTCGGCACCCCGACGGTCCGGATCGCGTCGATCACGGTGGGAGGAACGAAGTGAGCCACGAGAACTCGTCCGGCGCGGCCGGGCTGTCGGAGAAGACCGTCAAGGAGCTGTGCGACCTCGCGCAGCTCGGCGTCGAGCTGGCCAAGCGCGCCGGCGCCGAGCACGCCGAGGTGGTGGTCCGCGAGGGCTGGGAGCTGTCGGTCAAGGTCCGGCTCGGCGAGCCCGAGCTCGTGCAGGAGGCCGGCAGCCGCGTGCTCGGCTTGCGCG
>DASWOO010000328.1:0-3678 GCA_036404335.1 Kofleriaceae bacterium | reverse complement strand
CGGGCGCGCCTACAGGCGGCTCAACTGTGGAGCGCGAGCGAGATGACGAGGTAGCCGTACACGTAGGGCGCGATGAACAGGACGGCGTCGATGCGGTCGAGCAGGCCGCCGTGGCCCGGGAGCAGCGCGCCGGAGTCCTTCACGCCGACCGAACGCTTGATCAGCGACTCGGTCAGATCGCCGAGCTGGCCGAGCATGCCGCCCGGGATCGCCAGCAGGCCGACATCGACCCACGACAGGTAGTCGGCGCGGATCAGCTTGAGCGCGGCCACGCCGACCACCGAGCCGGCGATCCCGCCCCACGCGCCCGCCCAGGTCTTCTTGGGGCTGACCGCCTCGTACAGCTTCGCCTTGCCGAGGAACCGGCCCGCGAAGTAGCCGCCGGTGTCGGCGAGCCACGCGACCAGCAGCACGATCAGCACGGCGTCGCCGCGCGCCTCGGGGGCGATCAGCGGCGCGACCAGCTTGAGCTTGGCCAGGTACGTCGTCAGGTAGCCGGCGTAGAAGATCGCGGCGACCGTGCCGACGAACCGGGCGGCCACGCTCGGGATGTCGCGGAACCGGAACAGGTAGTAGAGCCCGGGCACGACCACCGCGAGCAGGAGCGGCACCGTCATGCCGGCCGCCGTCGCGCCCTGGATCGCGCGCGGCACGGCCTCGCCGTAGTTGGCGAGCACGAGCGGATCGAGCCAGTAGAACGCCGCCGTCGCCAGCCCGCCCATGATCAGGGCCGGCCGCCGGTCCTCGACCGGCAGCAGCATCGCGAGCAGCTCGTGCATCGCGATCAGCGAGGCGACGAAGATCAGCGCCCAGGTGGGCTCGGGGCGGTGGTAATAGAGCACCACCAGAAGGATCGGCACGGCGACCACCGCGACGAGAAACCGTTGGGCGAGGTTGCCGAGGGCCACGAAGCGGGCAGCTAACCGCAGCCGCGGATCGACGTCAAGCCCGGCTGTCGTCCAGCGACTCGACGTCGGATTCCAGCTGGTCGGACGTCAGGCCGAACCGGCGCTGGCGCGCGGCGTACTCGCCGAGGCATGCATAAAGATGCTGCCGGCGGAACTCGGGCCACAGCACGTCGGTGAACACCAGCTCGGCGTACGCGATCTCCCAGAGCATGAAGTTCGAGATCCGCTGCTCGCCGCTGGTCCGGATCAGCAGATCGAGCGTCGGCAGCCGGCCCGTCGGCAGGTAGCTGCTGAACCGCTCGACGTCCATCGCGTCGGGGGCCAGCGCGCCGGTCGCGGCGTCGCGCATCGCCGAGCGCACCGCCCGGACGATCGACTCGCGGCCGCCGTACGACAGCGCCAGCGTCAGGGTCATGCCGCGATTTGCGGCAGATGCCGCCCGCAGCTCGTCCAGCGGGTCCTTGGTCATCGGCGGCAGGCGCTCGACGTCGCCGATCGCCTCGAGCCGGATCGAGTTATCGAGGATCTCGGCGCGCTCCCCGATCAGGTAGTCCCGGAGCAGCGCCATCAGCCCGGCGACCTCCTGGGACGGCCGCTGCCAGTTCTGCGACGAGAACGCGTAGAGCGTCAGCGCCTCGATGCCCAGCTCGCGGGCCGCGCGGGTGATATCGCGGACCGAATCGGCGCCGAGGCGATGACCTTCGAGGCGCGGCAGGCCCCGGCGCTGCGCCCAGCGCCCGTTGCCGTCCATGATGATGCCCACGTGGCGGGGCAGCCGGTCCTGCGGCGGGGCCCCAGATGGCGAGCCGGATGACGACCCAGATGACGACAGTGTAGATCCGGTCTCGGACATCGTCTTTTGGGCGACGGGAATCGCGAAGGCTCGGCAGTACCACGCTCGGAGCGAGCGTTGCAACCACACGGTTGATACCGTACGCTCGAAGGAAGCCATGGGGATCTTTTCCAGACTCGGCACGCTGATCAAGTCCAACCTCAACGACCTCATCACCAAGGCCGAAGATCCCGAGAAGATGCTGACGCAGGTGCTGGGCGAGATGCAGGCCCAGCTCATCGAGGCCAAGAAGGCCGTCGCCGTCGCCATCGCGGACGAGAAAAAGCTGCAGAAGCAGTACACCGCCGAGGCCGACAAGTCGAAGGAGTGGGAGCGTAAGGCGATGGTCGCGGTGCGCGCCGGCGACGACAACCTCGCGCGCCAGGCGCTCGCCCGCAAGCAGGAGCACGAGCAGATCGCGACGCAGTTCCAGCAGCAGTGGCTGGCGCAGAAGCAGGCGGTCGAGAAGCTCAAGGACGCGCTGCGGCTCCTGAACAACAAGATCGAGGAAGCCAAGCGCAAGAAGAACATCCTGATCGCGCGGAAGAAGCGCGCCGAGGCCCAGCAGCAGATCGCCAACACGATGCAGGGCCTGGGCAACACCAGCGCGTTCGACACGTTCGACCGCATGGCCGAGCGGATCCAGCTGATGGAGGCCGAGGCCGAGGCGGGCGCCGAGCTCGCCGGCGAGCTGTCGGGCGACACGCTGGAGTCGCGGTTCCTGCAGCTCGAGAAGGGCGGCGCGAGCAGCGATGACGACGCGCTCAGCGACCTCAAGGCCAAGATGGGCATGATCGAGGCGCCCAAGGGCGACACGGCCAAGCAGCTGGCCGCCGGCCTCGGGGGCGCGGCCAAGGACGAGAAGCGCGCCGAGGCGTCGGGCCCGACGGCGGTGCCCGGCAGCGCGGTGCCGCACCAGGGCGGGCTGTCGGCCGAGGATCTGAAGGAGCTCGAGGACCTCGATCTGTCCGAGCTCGACGGCAAGGAAGCCAAGAAGGCCTGAGCCCGCGGGGCCGCGCCGAAACGGGCTGTGCCGCCCGTGCCGAAACGGGCCGGCCGCGTGTGAAGCGCTCGATACAGCGCGATTCACTGATGACGTGATTTCGTGAGTTCGCTCGCGGATCGCGCCGTAACAGTCCCGGAGCGTGGCTTGCACCGAGGCGTCGTCATGCGCCTCGTGGTCGGAGTCTTCGCGCTGTCCATGCTCGGCTCGCTCGCTCACGCCGATAACCCGGCGCCGGAGCCAGCGGCACCTGGCCCGCGCGCGCGGATCCCGCTGCGGGTCGTGCGGGTCATGCCGGACAGCCACCAGGCGCTGCTCTACGATCGGGAGCGCTCGACCCACGTGCTCGCCGAGGTCGGCGGCACCGTCGAGGGCTACACCGTCGAGTCGATCGACGACGACGAGGTCTCGCTGAGCCGCGACGGTAAGGAGGTCGTGCTCGCCGCGCCGATCTACCGGCGCGCGCCGGCCACGGCACACGAGGCTGACGGCGCACCTGCGCCCGCGAAGGCTGCGGGCCCCGCCCCGCTCGATCCCTACGCCGACCTGCCCGCGGCCGGCGAGGTCCGGGTCGCCCACGCGCCCGACGCGGTCAGCTCGACCGGCCCCCTGCCCCCCGATCCCGACGTCCACGTCGCCCGAGCGCCCGACGCCGGCCCCGTCCGCGTCGCCTCGGCGGTGCCGACGCCAGCGGCGGCGACGCCGGCGACGCCAACGCCGGCAACGCCTGCGACGGCGACACCTGCGACGGCAACGCCGGCGACGCCAACGCCGGCAACGACGGCGTCGGCGGCGGCGCCGACGCCAGCGGCGGCGCCCTCGCCCGTCGTGCTCGGCCCGGCCGCGCCGTCCGAGCCCCGGACGGCCCCGGCCCCGGCGACCAGCGTCACCCTCGCCCGCGGCGAGCTCGACGCCGCGCTCGCCGACTTCGGCGC
>DASWOO010000327.1:0-3395 GCA_036404335.1 Kofleriaceae bacterium | reverse complement strand
CAGAAGTGGTACGACCAGCTGACCGCCAAGCTGCAGCCGATCGTCGATGACATCGACCGGATCCGCAAGGATCCCGAGCTCTGCAAGCAGCTGTTCGCCACCGCGATCTCGCGGTTCCGCGGGGTCAAGGACGACGCCGCCGGCCAGAAGGCCGCGCAGCAGGTGCCGCAGACCACGCGCGATCAGGTCGTCGCCCTGCTCCGCCTCGATCCCAGGTTCCTGCGCCTGGCCGACGCGATCACCGGCCTGCACGAGCAGGCCAACGCCGCGCCGATCGTGGTCCGCGAGTGGCAGCACCTGGCGGCGCAGGTCGGCGAGACCAAGGTCGGCCAGATCTCGACCGCGCGCACGGTCGAGCAGGAGCAGCTCGCCGACGCCAACGCGGTGGTCGAGGACCTGCGCCGGCTGGTCGCGACGATCCAGGATCAGAAGTCGGAGCTGGCGCGCGCCCGGCGCGAGGGCATCCTGCCGGCCGGCGACGCCAACGACGAGCTGGCGCGGCTCGACAAGCTGCTCGACCGCGCGAAGACCGACGAGCGCAACGCCGTGGCCACCGCCGACAAGGCCGCCGACGCGGTGACCAACGCCGCCTCGGCCGGGATCCGACCGCTGATCCAGGGCGACATCGCCGACGCCCGCCGGCTGGACAAGGCCGCGCACGCGCTCTACGAAAAGCTCGAGGCCGCCGGCGACAAGCTGGCGCAGCAGGCGGTCGATCGGCTCTACACCGAGACGCGGCGCGTGCTCGACAAGGCCAAGCTGGGTAAGGTCGACGCGATCATCGGGCAGAAGCGCAAGCTCGATATCGAGGTCCAGGACCTGGCGGCGGGGCGCTTCCCCGAGGAGCTGATCGGCAAGATGTGGAACGCCAGCATGATCGGCGACGACGAGGAGTACTGGCCGTGGCAGGGCGAGTACTGGGCGGACGAGTACGAGGGCTGGCGATGACGCCGCGCCGCCCGATCTGTGACCGTCGCGCCTTGGCGATCGCCCTCGCGACCGCCGCGGCCGCGCTCAGCGCCACGCCCGCCGCCGCCCAGCGCCCCGAGCGCGAGGTCGACAGCGCGCGCGGCCCGACCGCGGAGCTGTACATCCGCAAGCGGCCGCCCGCGCCCGAGGCGCCGGTCCTGTCGGGCGAGCTCAAGACCCTGCTGAGCTCGACAGAGAAGCGGCGCGACGACAAGCGGCTCGAGGCGATCGGCCTCCTGCGCGCGTTTCTCGACGCCAAGCCGACCGGCGAGTCGCGCGCCGAGGGCACGTTCAAGCTCGCCGAGCTGCTGTGGGAGGAGTCGCGCCGGCTTTACTTGATCCGGATGGACGAGTTCTCGCGCGCGGTCGAGAAGTGCGCCCAGAAGCAGAGCAGCTGCGAGCAGCCCAAGGAGCCGCGCATCGACCTCACCGAGGCCGAGGCGCTGTACGTCGACCTCCACGATCACCACCCCGAGTTCCGGCGCGGCGACCTGGTCACCTACCTGATCGGCTTCGCCGAGAAGGAGGCCCAGCACGAGGACGTCGCGCTGTCCCGGTTCAACGAGGTGATCGAGAAGTTCCCGCAGTCACCGCTGTACGGCGACGCGTGGATGATGGTCGGCGAGCACTACTTCGCCGGGTCGGAGTGGCCCAAGGCGATGGACGCCTACAAGCACATCCCCGACGACGCCGCGACCAGCGACCTGGCGACGTTCAAGATCGCGTGGTGCGAGTGGAAGCTCGGCAACACGATCCAGGCGGCCAAGGACTTCAAGCGCGTGCTCGACAAGGCGGTCGCCGCCGAGCGCACCGGCACCGAGTCGCAGCGCCGGCGCTCGGCGTCGCTGCGCGACGAGGCGCTGCAGTACATGGTCGTGGTGTTCACCGAGGACAAGTCGATCACGCCCAAGGAGGTGTTCGACTTCCTGGTCTCGATCGACGGCGAGCGCTACTCGCGCGACGTCATGGTCAAGGTCGCCGAGAGCTACGCGGCGCAGACCGAGTGGGACCGCTCGAACTCGGCGTACCGGTTCCTGATCAAGATGGACCCGGAGTCGCTCAAGGCCGCGGACTACCAGCGCAATATCATCTCCAACTGGAACAGCGCGCTCGACGTCGATCAGGCCCAGCAGGAGATCACCGTCCTGCTCACGACCTACGGCCCGAACAGCGGGTGGGCCAAGGCCCAGCGCAACCGCGAGGCGCTGGCGCGCTCGCTCGAGACCACCGAGGACCTCGTCCGGGTCACCGCGACCAACATCCACGGCGAGGCCCAGCGCCGCGAGAAGGGCCTCAAGCGCCCCGACCAGAAGGGCTGCGCGACCAAGACCGATCTGCCGCCCGACGTGCTGTCGCTGTACAACCGCGCGGCCGACGCCTACGAGGGCTACCTGACCGCGTTCGGCGCCGGCAAGGCGGGCGACGCCAAGGCCAGCGCCAAGACCGCCGAGCGCACCGTCGAGATCCGCTACTACCGCGCCGACATCCTGTGCTTCAAGCTGGCCAAGATCGAGGCCGCCGGCGACGAGTACCTGGCGGTCGGCAAAACCGCGCCGGTCGGCAAGTACCACAAGGACGCGCTGTTCAACGCGATGAACGCGTTCGAGCTGGCGCGGCCCAAGGACACCGCCGGTCGCCACCAGCTCTACGACGTCGACAAGAAGTTCGGCGAGGCGATCGACCTGTACGCGACGCTGTTCCCCGCCGACAAGGCGCTGGTCGGCGTGATCTTCAAGAACGGCCAGAAGTTCTACGACTACGGCGAGTACGACGAGGCGATCAAGCGGTTCGGCGTGATCGTCACCAAGTACCCCGACGACGAGAACGCCGGCCCGGCCGGTGATCGCATCCTGTCGGCGCTCAACAAGGCGCAGGACTACGAGAACATCGAGAGCTGGGCGCGCAAGCTCAAGAAGGCCAAGGCGTTCGCCGCCAGGGACCAGCAGGACCGGCTCGACCGGCTGATCGTCGAGGCGATCCAGAAGAGCGGCGACAAGTACGCCGAGGCCGGCAAGTACACCGAGGCCGCGGGGTTCTACCTGCGCGTGCCCAAGGAGACCTCGGACGGCAAGCTGTCGGCGCAGGCGCTGACCAACGCCGGCGTGATGTTCGAGAAGGCCAAGCAGCCCGAGAAGGCGGCCGACATCTACCTCGAGCTCGCCGAGAAGTACGGCGACAAGAGCCCCGACGTCGCCGAGAAGGCCGCGTTCGCCGCCGGCCAGGTCTACGAGAAGGTCATCTATTACGACCGCGCGGCGAAGGCCTACGAGCTGGTCTGGACCCGGTTTCGCACCGGCAGCAAGGCGGCCGACGCGCTGTACAACGCCGCCCTGCTCCGCCAGGCGCTCGGCCAGAACAAGGAGGCGATCGCGCACTACAGCGAGTACGCCAAGAAGTTCCGCGAGCGCAAGGACGCGCCCGACGTG
>DASWOO010000326.1:0-9148 GCA_036404335.1 Kofleriaceae bacterium | reverse complement strand
ACCCCATGTAGTGGTGGATCGCCTTACCCTTGATCGAGAACCGGCTCGTGCCGTCGGGCATCAGGCCCTTGCCCTGGGTCGCGCGGATCGCCGTGCACAGGTTGGTCTTGCGCGACAGGCACGACTTGCACTGCCGGCACTCCGGCGTGTACAGCGGGATGACGTGGTCGCCGGGCACAAGCGAGGTCACGCCCGGGCCGACCTCGAGGACGACGCCCGCGCCCTCGTGGCCGAAGATCGCCGGGAACAGGCCCTCCGGATCGGCGCCCGACCGGGTGAACTCGTCGGTGTGGCACACGCCGGTCGCCTTGATCTCGACCAGGACCTCGCCGGCCTTGGGGCCCTCGAGATCGACCTCCTCGACGACGAGCGGTTGGCCAGCAGCGTACGCGACGGCAGCACGAGTCTTCATGCCGCGCAGCGTAGCAGCCGGCCGTCAGCCGAGGAACTTGTGCAGGTCGAACTCGAGATCCTGCTCGCGGCTCTCCATGCCGGCGACGCTGCGCCATGACTTGGAGTCGCCGCACGCCTGGCACAGCGCGATGTCGCGGCCGCCGGTCCGGCTCTTGGCGATGATGTACCGGAGCACCGCCTTCTCGTGGCACTCGGGGCACTCGTGCAGGTAGATGTCATCGCGACGGAACCCGCGCTTGCTCAGCTTGCGCTCGATCGCGTCGAGGTCGAGCTCGGAAATGGCCATCCGCCGAGCATATCGCACGAGCGATGACCCGCGGCGGCGCTTTCCTTCCGAATCGGAGTGAGCGATCGTACGGGTGTAATAATGAACGACCGTCCGATGCATACGGTGCCGGGGCTCTACGATCGACTCGCCGGGCTCTACGCCGACGGCAAGCGCGCGATCGACGAGGGCCGGCTGCAGGACGCGGTCGGGCTGTTCTCGCAGGGCCTCCAGCTCGACGATCACTTCCGCGACCAGTACGTGACGATGTACGCGCTGCGGGCGTTCGCCCGCCAGCAGCTCGGCGACCACATGGGCGCGATCCCCGACTACGGCCGCGCGATCGAGATGGAGCCGCCGTTCAACCAGGCGCAGTACTTCTTCCACCGCGGCATGTGCTTCTCGGCGATCGGCGGGCACGAGGAGCACGCGGTGCAGGACTTCGGCCGCGCGATCGCGATGGCGCCCGACCAGCCCGGGCCATACCACCTGCGCGGCAAGGTGCTCGCGAGCGACATGGGCCGCTACGAGGACGCGGTCGCCGACTTCGACCGGCTGCTCGCGATGCACCCGGTCGCCGAGGGCTACCAGCTGCGCGGGTACAGCAAGCTGAACCTGGGCCTGGGCGCCGAGGCGATCCCCGATCTGATCGAGGCCGCCCGGCTGAGCCCGGATACCTATACTGACTACCTGCTCGCGTGGGCAGGCGCGATCGCGCCGGACGACGAGCTGTTCTACCGATCGATGGTCGCGGTGCTCGCCGCCGATCCGGGGACCTACCAGAGCTACTTCCTCGACAACGACGACTTCGCGCGGTTCCGCGAGCAGGCGCGCTTCCACCAGATCATCAACGGCCGGTAGCCGTGGAGCTCGACGCGCTCGTCGATCTGCTGCGCGGCCGACGGATCGTCGCGCTGACCGGCGCCGGTTGCTCGACCGAGTCGGGCATCCCCGACTACCGCGGGCCGGACACGCCGCCGCGGACCCGGCCGCCGATCCAGCACCGCGAGTTCATCGATCGCGCCGAGACCCGGCGGCGCTACTGGGCGCGCTCGACGCTCGGCTGGTCGATGTTCGCCCGGGCCGCGCCCAACGCCGCGCACATCGCGTTCGCCGAGCTCGAGCTGGCGGGCGCGCTCGCCGGGGTGATCACCCAGAACGTCGATAGCCTGCACGGCGCGGCCGGCAGCCGGCGGGTCGTCGAGCTGCACGGCGCGCTCGCCCGCGTCCGCTGCCTCGACTGCGCCGACGTCACGCCGCGCGAGGTGCTGCAGGCCCGGCTGCTCGCCGCCAACCCGGGCTGGCTCGACCGCGCGCGCGGCGCCGAGGTCCGGCCCGACGGCGACTCCGAGCTGCCCGAGGACCTGGTCGCCGGCTTCACCGTCGCGGCCTGCGAGCGCTGCGGCGGCACGCTGATGCCCGACGTCGTGTTCTTCGGCGGCAGCGTGCCGCGCCCCACGCTCGACGCCGCGTGGCAACTGTTCGACCGCGGCGAGGTCCTGCTCGTCGTCGGCTCGTCGCTGACCGTGTTCTCCGGCTACCGCTTCGTCCGCCGCGCCGCGGAGCGCGGCATGCCGGTCGCGATCGTCAACCACGGCCCGACGCGCGGCGATCCGTACGCGGCGATCCGGCTCGACGCCCGGGCCGGCCAGGCCTTGCCGGCCCTGTCACGCGCGCTGGCATAGCGTGTCAGCCAGCGTGAGATTGGCTTTTGTCGGGAAGACAGCCCCCGGTCGTGCGTATCATTGTTCATGCGTGATGCTGGGGCTGGTCGACAGGGTCGTCGGGAGGGTCGTCTGGAATGAAGGATCCGAAACAACAGGCGGCGTCGGCGAGCCCGGGGAAGGCCGCGCGGACCAACGCTGCGCCCGCGTCTCCGGGGAAGCGCACGCTCACCGAGGGGCTGCAAGGCGGTAGCGCGGACGGCAAGCTGCTGACCCCGCCGGCGGTGTCGCGCGCGCGCCACGCCAATCCGATCTACTTCCAGCAGCTGCACTACGATCCATCGGTGTTCGGCGCGGGCACCGACGTCACGACCGAGCCGTACGCGCTCGCGGTCGCGAAGTACCAGCAGAACAAGTCGCTGGTCGTCGACGGCATGGCCGGGCCGGTCACCACGCACGCGGCCGGTGCGCTGCCGGCGCATCCGCCGGCGCCAGGTCCAGGTCCGGCACCTGCGCCTGCGCCCGGTCCCGCACCTGCGCCTGCACCCGGACCTGCTCCCGGACCTGCACCGTCGCCCGCGCCCGGACCAGCGCCAGCTCCCGCGCCCGGCCCCGCGCCTGCGCCTGCGCCCGGTCCCGCGCCCGCACCCGCGCCCGCGCTTGCTCCCGCGCCCGTGGCCGCACAGCCGCGCACCGAGCAGACCGACTACGGCACCTTCCTCGTCTATCCCGACACCTTCGTCGGCCCGCTGCCGCCCAACGACGCGCAGGGCGAGCGCGTCCACGAGGCCGACTTCCACCGCGTCCTCGAGCAGCGCACCGCCGCGGCCGTCGTCCAGCGCGACCAGACGGTCTCGCGCGTCGACGATCTGCTGTCCTACGGCGCGTTCGACTGGGCGATCACCGACGGCGAGGCGACCGAGGCGCTCAACCTGCTCGGCGGCCTGCCGATGGCGCAGCTCAAGGTCGCGATCGGCAAGGTCAACGCCCAGCGCCTGCTCGACAACCTGCCCGCCGCCGCGCGCCGCACGCCGGCGTTCGCCAAGGTCATCGTCGCGATGGGCCCCGACACCTACCGGCCGTTCGTCGCCGAGCTGATGTCGTACGGCCTGTTCGACTGGGCGGTCACGGACGGCGACGTCACGACCGTCACCGACATCCTCGCCGCGCTGCCGGCTCCCGCCCAGGCCCAGTTCCTGCGCTCGCTCGACGCCACGCACCTCAGCCGGCTCGCGCGCAACCTGAGCCACGGCGTCGACGTGTCGAACCCGGTCCTCAAGGCGATCTTCGACGCGCTGCCCGACGCCGACCTCGCGGCGCTGCAGTCGACGATGGAGCGCCGGTTCCGCGTCGACCTCGCCGCCGGGTTCTTCCAGCGCCACCGGATGGATATCCAGCAGAGCTGGGACGCGCCCGGCCTGCGCCGGCTGTGGACGATCCTCGAGAGCCTGCCGCCCGGCCACATCCAGGACAACCCGCAGCTCGCGTCGCTGTTGCGCGCCGGCACGACCGATGGCTCGGGCTATTACAGCGGCGGCGAGAAGGCGAGCGTGGTCTCGTACGGCAGCACCGGCGCGGTCGGCAGCTACGGCGCGATCAACGTGCCCGATGGCCACGGCGGCACGCAGGACGTCGGGCTCAACACCTCGGTCAACCTGTTCTCGACCGTGGTCCGCCACGAGATCGGCCACGCGGTCGACGCCAACATCGGCGCCAGCCGGCCGGGCGGCTACGTCCGGACGGCGGCCAACGCCGGCGTGTGGAAGGGCTACAACTCGGCCAGCGAGTTCGTCACCGCGATCGTCGCCGCGGGCGGCGGGATGTCGGGCCATGGCTACGCCAACGAAGAGGTGTATCTTCGCGCGATGAGCCGCGCGGTCAGCCAGAGCGAGGACTTCGCGGTCGCGCTCGCCGCCACCGATGCCTCGGTCGCGGCGCCGGCCGCGGGCGTGGCCGGCCCGGTCGCCGCGGTGTTCGACAAGACCCGGTGGCACGACTCGACCAACCCCTGGTACGACAACCCCGATCGCCAGGACGTCGGCGGCCGGCTGTGGCAGCGGCCGTACGGCGGCGGCGAGTACGTCTCGTTCGTCAAGTCGGCCCGCGTGCAGCACGGCGTGAGCGGCTACCAGTTCCGCGCGCCCGGCGAGTGGTTCGCCGAGGCGTACGCGGTCTACTACAGCGATCAGGACGGCCCGCGCGGCACGCCGGTCGGCACGCGGCTGCGCACGCGCGACACCGCGGCCGCCGACTGGTTCGACGCCAACGTCGACAAGGGCCACTCGCTGCAGCAGCAGACCAACCAGACCGGCGGGGGTGCGGGCGGCGGGGCCGGTGGCGGTGCGGGCGGCGGCGCAGGCGGCGGCGCGGGGGGGGGTGCCGGCACGCTGGCGCGCGCCCCCGGCGGCGGGGCCGGGAGCGCGGGATGATCTCGCGCGCGCTGCGCCTCGCGATCTGCCTCGGCGCGCTCGCGCTCCCGACGGCGTGCAACGAAGGATCCAAGAAGATGGCATCGCCCTCGTTCGAGACCAAGTCGTCGGCGTGGAACGACCTCAGCGTCCCCGGCGTCGAGCTGCGGCTCGATCAGGAGCAGGCCGAGCCGTACCGCGCGCGCGGCGCCGCGCGCGTCGACGGCAAGGAGCTGCGTGGCAAGGAGGCGTTCGACGCCACCCGCACGCGGGTCAGCGACCCGGCCGCGATCGCGACGCTCGCCATGCTGTTCATCGACGACGGCGTGGCGGGCCGCAAGCCGTGGACGCAGCCGAGCGGCAACGAGCCGGCGGACGAGCGGGCGGTCGCGCGGCCCCCGGCGATCGCGGGGGACACGCTCACCTACTGGCGGCTCCATGTCCAGATCGCCGATCTCGTGCGCTGCACGGTCGCGCTGGCGAGCGGCCAGATCACCTGCGAGTCCGGCCGCGACGTCGCGCAGGCCGCCCGCGTCCAGAAGGATCCCGGCGGCGCGGCCCGACAGGATCTGGCGTCGACCAACGTCAACGACCGGATCCGCGGCATCCACACCCTCGGCCAGAGCCAGGATCCGCAGGCGCGCCCGCAGCTGATCGACCTCGCGCTCGACGCCCACGACTTCCGCGAGCGCGCGGCCGCCGTCGAGGTGCTCGGCAAGCTCGGCGGCACCGGCGTGGTCGCCGCGGTCGGCCGCGTCCTGCTCTACGACCAGTACCCCGAGGTCCGGCAGAGCGCCGCGACCGCCCTGGGCGAGCTCCGCGATCCGGCCGGCCGCGACGCGCTCCAGCGGGCGTCGACCGGCGACGCCAACGGCCGCGTCCAGGTGCTGGCGGCCGAGGCGCTCAAGCACCTCAAGTGATCGGCGCGGTCGCCTCGAGCCGCACGTTGCACGAGATGCTCACGCGCGGCTGCACGCCGCGGTACGGCAGCACGAAGTGCTGCAGCCAGCCGGGGAACACCACGAGCTGACCCTGCTGCGGCGTGACCGCGAACTGCGACGGGAACAGGTCGATGCCCGAGATCACCGTGCCGCCGCGCCGCGGATCGACGAAGCACAGCTTGCCCGAGTCGGGGTGGCGCTCCAGATCGGCGTCGCCGACCTCGGGGTAATAGACCGCCGAGAAGTGCGCCTCGGTGTGGTCGTGCAGCACCGCCTGATCGCCGTGGCGCATCACCATGGCCCACGCCTGGACGCCGAGCCGGTAGCGCTGATCGGTCGACGCCTCCTGGCTGCGCGCGACGTCGAAGAACACCGCCTGGACGCGCGAGGCCACGCGCTCCATCAGGTCCTGGAAGCACGGCTCGGGGCGCCGGCTCAGATCGGGGACCGAGTGCCAGCCGCCGCTGTTGCTGCGGGTGAGGCCCGGCGCGTGCTCCGACTCGACCACCATGCGCCGGGCGAGCTCGCGGTCGAGCTCGCCGTTCGCGGCGTCGGTGAACGTGAAGATCGGGGTCGCGAACAGGGCGAAGGCTTCCACGATCGCCATGCTCGCCTGCCGGCGCGCGGCATGTCCACTGCGGCGGTCAGTGCCGCGTGATCGTCAGGCTGAGCGGCGGGCCGTAGCTCATCGAGACCAGGCCCTTGCCGTCGAGGACCAGGCCGCCGGTGACCGTCGTGCCGGCCTGGCTGACGGTGTAGCTGTAGACCCGGTTGCCGGCGGCGTCGGGCTTGCGCTCGACGACGTAGTGCAGCACGAAGATGCCGACATGCGGATTGGTATCGAGCTCGAGGCCGTCGAGCGTGCGCACGCCGCCGACCGGCAGGCCGGCGAGCTGGTCGGCGAGCACCAGGCCGCCGCCGGCGCCGCCCGCGGTGAGAAACCCACCCTTGGGCAGCGGCTCGGACAGCGCGAGCGGCTGGCCCTTGAAGTCGGTGCCGGTCGCGGTCAGCTTGCCGCCGTCGAGCACGCCGTCGAGCACGAGCCGGGCCGGGCCGAACGCCGCGGTGAATTTAGTCCGGCCGGGCGCGATCGAATAGCCCAGGTCGATCCGGCCCTGGGCCACGATCGCCTCCTGCGCGACGATCGTGCGCTGGTTGGCGGCGCCGGTCATCGCCAGCCGCTCCTCGCCGACCTTGGTGCCGGCGATCGCCAGATCGTAGGTCGCGACGAGCACCGGCGCGCCGGTGACCGCGGGCGGCGCGGCGCCCTTCCAGTAATCCTTGTGCTCGTCGGGCACGGCGAGCTTCGCGGCGATCGCGTCGAGCCGGCCCTGCAGCTCGGCCTGGCTCAGCCACGCGCCGCGCGCGACCACGGCGGCGGGCACCAGCGGGATCGGGCCGGCCATCGGGTCGCTCGGCACGAGCAGCAGATCTGCGCGCGCGCCCGGCTCGATCACGCCGAACGCGTGCGGCGTGCCGGCGAACACCGCGGCGTCGGCCGTGGCCGCGCGCATCACCCGCGGCCGCGGGATGCCGGCGGCGACCAGCAGCTCGATCTCGTCGTGCAGCGCCGCGCCGGGCACGACGTACGGGTTGCCGGTGTCGGTGCCGACCAGGAACGGCCCGCCCGCGTCGACCAGCGCCTTGAGCAGCTTGGCGTTGCGCGCCACGGTCGCGCGGACCCGCGCGAAGTCCTCGGCCTTATAGGCCGCGAGCCGGAAGTCGCGCTTGGGATCCCAGCTCGCGATCGTGATCGGCGAGACCAGCGGCAGCCAGCCGACGCGGCCCTGCAACAGCTTGAGGTTGTCGAGCGCGCCGATCCGGTCGAGGACGACCAGCGTCGGGCAGCTCCAGGTCCCGGCGTCAAGCGTGGCCTTGATCAGTTCGGGCAGCCGCGCGTCGTCGGCCTTGGCCAGCGCGAGCTTGGCGCGCGCGGTGTGGTCGGCGGGCAGCACGACGTTGTCGGGGACCAGCGCGGTCAGCCAGCCGTCCATGTGCTCGACCGACTTCTGCTTGGCGGCGAGCACCCCGCGCAGGCCGACGGCCTCGGGCACGTGGCCCTCGAGCGCCATGTGGTACTTCGCGCCGGCGGCGACCAGCGCGTCGTACGCCGGGCGCGACAGCCGCGCGTACGGCTTGAGGAAGTCGTAGCCGGCCTGCTGCTGCTTGGCGACCAGCGCGTCGGCCGCGGCCGGGTCGGTCAGCACGTCGCTGCCCGGCCACACCGGCGGGTTGCCGTCGATGATCGGCCCGGCGGTGAGGATCGTCGGGCCGGCGAGCTCGCCCTTGGCGATCCGGGCGCGCATCGCCAGGTGGGTCTCGTTGCCGAACATGTTGCGCACCGTGGTGACGCCGGCGGCGAGCAGCAGGGTCAGGTCGGACTCGCCGAACAGGTGGACGTGCATGTCGGTCAGGCCGGGCATCAGCCACGCCTGCTTGCCGTCGTGCACGATCACGCCCGCCGGCAGCGCGCCGAACGCGGCGCTCGGCGCGACCGCGAGGATGCGATCGCCGCGCACGATCACGGTGTGATCGGCGAGCGGCGCGGCGCCGTCGGCCATGGTCACGACGGTCACGTGGGTGATCGCGACGTCGCCGGCCCGGAGCGCGACCGGGCCGGGCTGCGCGGGCGCGGGCGGCGGCGTGGGTGGCGTGGGCGCGGGCGGCGGGTTGCTGCCGCCGCACGCCAGGAGCGAGAGCGAGAGGATCGAGAGCGAGCGACGAAGCATGGCCGGACCCTACATCGGCGCGGCGCGGCGCGGGCCGGCGATCACGTGCCGTGCGG
This sequence comes from Kofleriaceae bacterium, assembly GCA_036404335.1. Lineage (GTDB taxonomy): Bacteria > Myxococcota_A > Polyangia > Haliangiales > Haliangiaceae > JABFXX01. The sequence goes on along the minus strand of DASWOO010000326.1, from coordinate 671 downwards.
GATGAACGTCATGCTGAGCGGGGCTCCGACCGTGAACCCGACCACGCCGCCGTGCTCGTCGAGGGTGAGCTCGCCGGTCGAGGTCTCGCCGTCGGTCGTCGTCGCGATCCGGTAGACGTGGTGGCCGGCGGCGTCGGCGACGCGCTCGACGTGGTGAACGCTGGTCGCCATCGCCAGCCGGGGCAGCGCGGCGTAGTCCAGGCCGATCGAGGTCAGGGTCCGGGTGCCGCCGACCGCGAGCTTGTCGAGCTTGCTGGCGAGCACGGCCGCGCCGGCGGCGAACGGCCCGCCGAGGAACGCGCCGTGCGGCATCGCGACCCGGAGCTCGACCGGCTTGTTCATCAGATCGCGGCCGGTGACGACCAGCGTGTGGCCGTCGATCACGCCGTCGAGCACGAGCCGCGCGGCGTCGACCCGGATCGCCACCGCGAACGCGTGCGCGCCGATCCGGAACGTGGTCTCGGCGTGCTCGGGGACGTCGATCACCAGCTGCGAGGTCACGCTGTGATCGGCGGCGATCGCGAACCGCTCCTCGCCGATCGTGTCGTCGCCGCGGAGCACGTCGAACGCGCCGGTCGCGCGCGCCTCGGCCTCGCCGGGCAGCGGCGCGACGCCGCGCCAGCGATCGCGCGGGGCGTGGCTGGCGCTGGCGATCTCGGCGAGCAGGCCGT
>DASWOO010000325.1:0-2555 GCA_036404335.1 Kofleriaceae bacterium | reverse complement strand
AGGTGCTCGCGGCGCTCGAGCAGATCCAGCGCGACTTCAACGCCGGGGGCAAGCACGTCTCGCTCGCGGACCTGATCGTGCTCGGCGGCACCGCCGCGGTCGAGCAGGCCGCCAAGGCCGGTGGCCACGACATCGCGGTCGGGCTCATGCCCGGCCGGACCGACGCGTCGCAGGACCAGACCGACGTGCACGCGTTCGCGGTGCTCGAGCCGGCGGCCGATGGCTTCCGCAACTACCAGCGCTCGCGGTTCTCGGTGAAGGCGGAGGAGCTGCTGATCGATCGCGCGCAGCTCCTGACCCTGAGCGTGCCGGAGATGACGGTGCTGCTCGGCGGCCTGCGCGTGCTCGACGTCAACGCCGGCCACGCCCGGCACGGCGTGCTGACCAGGCGGCCGGGCGTGCTGACCAACGACTTCTTCGTGCACCTCCTCGACATGGGCACGCAGTGGAAGGCGGTGTCCGAGGATCAGGAGCTGTTCGAGGGCCGCGATCGCAAGACCGGTCAGGTGCAGTGGACCGGCACGCGCGCCGATCTGCTGTTCGGGTCGAGCTCGCAGCTGCGCAGCATCGCCGAGGTCTATGCGAGCGCCGACGCCGCGGGCAAGTTCGTCCGCGACTTCGCGCGGGTGTGGACCAACGTGATGAACCTCGACCGCTACGACGTGCCGCGGGCCCACCGCCGGCCTGATGTCGGGCGCCGCCCTACCGCTTTTGCTTCTTGAGCACGGCGTGCACGGCGATGCCGTTGGCCTTCGGGGTCACCGGCTCGGTGCGGGTCGCGTAGCCGTCCTTGGCGATCGACAGCGACGCGGCCTCGAACGCGCTGAGCTTGATCGTCGTCGGCGTGGTGCCGAGTTCCGCGCCGTCGAGGCTGACCGTGGCGCCGGCCGGCGTCGAGCTGACCTTGACCTGGAAGGTCTGCCGGGCCAGCGCGACGCGGATCGCCGCGCCGGCGTGCGTCGCGGTCACCGCGCGGACCGCCGCGACCATCGCGGCCTTGCGGATCGTCAGGTTGACCGGGCGATCGCACGGCAGCTCGATCTTGCCGGGGGTGACGCCGAGGACGGCCTGGTCGAGGACGACCTCGGCACCGGCGGGCTGGCTCGAGATGTTGGCGAAGCAGCCGGCGGCGGCGGGCGCGGCGTCGTCGGTGACCGGCGCGGCCGCGGCCATCGTCGTCGGGTCGGGGTGGGGCAGCGCGCCGGGCGGCAGCGACGAGGTCTTGGTCGGCGCCGGAGGCGTGGCCGGCGCGGGCGTGGTCGGCGCGGGCGCGCTCGGCGCGGGCGTGGTCGGCGCGGGCGCGCTCGGCTCGGCGCCCTGCCGGGTCATCCGGGTCAGCACGAACGCGCCGACGCTGACGGCGATGATCGCGGTGATCACGATGATGATCATCCGGCGGCGCCGGCCGCGCGGCGGCATCGTCACGCTGCTGGCGTACGGCCCGCTCATGCTGCCCGAGCCGCCGAGGTCCGCCGTCGCCGCGCGCGGCATCACGACGCTGTTGACCGGGATCAGCTGGTAGCTCGGATCCATCGGGTACGCCGGGGCCTGCGACCCGTGCGCGTGCGGGTGCGCGTGTGGCGCGTAGGCCAGCGGTGGCGGCGCCAGGCTCGGCAGCTCGCTGCTCGCGGCGCTGGCGTCGAACACCGGCTCGGCGACGGGCGCACGCTGGAACGGCTTGTCGGCCGGCATCGGCCGCAGCGGGCCGTCGGAGGGCATCGGCCGCAGCGGCTCGATCAGGGTCGGGTCGATCTGGACCTTGGGCTCGGCCGGCCGCATGTCGCTCGGCGTCGGCGACGGGCTCCTGGGCGTGGAGTCGAGCGGCGCGTAGCTCGCCACCGACGGCAGGTCGTTGCCGGCCTCGACGATCTCGACCTTGGGCGGCGGCACCGCGTCCTGCGGTTCGCTCCAGCCATCGGGCGCCTCGGGGTCGAGCGAGATCAGCCAGTCGCCCTTGGATGGCATCTTCGACCGCGACGGACGGACCGGCGGGCCGTCGTCGGTGGGCGTGGAGTCGTCGAGCTCGGGCGCGGCGGGCGCGGGCGCCGCGGCAGTGGGCGCCGCGGCAGTGGGCATCGGCAGCGGCGCCATCGCCGAGGGCGAGGCAGGGGCGATGCCGTGGCCCGGGCCGGGGGCGACCCGGGCGGCGAGCTTCTCGGATGACATCACCCAGTCGCCGGGCTTGCGGACCGGCGCGGACTCGGCCGACGGCAGCTTCGCGGCCGGCTTGGCGGGCTCGGGCCTGGCGGGCTCGGGCCGGGCAGCGACGGGCCTGGCGGGCTCGGGCCTGGCAGCGACGGGCCTGGCGGGCGCGGGCTCCGGCTTGACGGGCTCTGGCCCGGCAGGCTCTGGCCTGGTGGGTTGGGGCTTGGCGGGTTGGGGCTTGGCGAGCTCGGCGGCGGCCGCGACCGGCTTGGGCTCGGGCTTGGCAGCGGCGGGCTCGGGCTTGGCAGCGGCGGCGGCGGCGGGCTCGGGCTTGGCAGCGGCCGCGGGCTTGGCGGCGACAGGCTCGGGCTTGGCAGCGACGGCGGGCTCGGGCTTGGGGGCGGCGGGCT
>DASWOO010000324.1:0-3885 GCA_036404335.1 Kofleriaceae bacterium | reverse complement strand
TCGATCATCGGCTTCGCCGAGCTACTCCACGACGGCAGCGTCTCGCCAGCGGATACCCGCGAGTTCCTCGGCGACATCGTCATCAGCAGCCGGCACCTGCTCCGTCTGGTCAACGACGTGCTCGATCTCGCCAAGGTCGAGGCCGGCAAGCTCGAGCTCCACCCCGAGCCGGTCGTGCTCGAGCGCGCGCTGGCCGAGGTCGCCGGCGTGTTCCGCACCCAGGCGCACCACAAGCGGATCGGCCTGGCGATCGAGCGCGACCCCGCGCTGGAGGTCGTGCGGATCGACGCGCTGCGCCTCAAGCAGGTGCTCTACAACTTCCTGTCGAACGCGATCAAGTTCACCCCCGCGGGCGGCCGCGTGATCTTGCGCGCCCGGGCCGAATCGGCGGCGTGGTTCGTCGTCGAGGTCGAGGACTCCGGGCCCGGCATCGCCGCCGACCAGCTCGGCCGGCTGTTCACCGACTTCGCGCAGCTGGGCACCGGCGCGTCCCAGGCCGAGGGCTCCGGGCTCGGCCTCGCGCTGAGCCGGCGGCTGGTCGAGGCCCAGGGCGGCACGGTCGGCGTGCGCAGCGAGTCGGGCCGCGGCAGCGTGTTTCACGCGCGGTTGCCGCGGTGACCACGGGCGCTAGCTTGTCGGGATGAGCAAGGCGTTCACCAAGGAAGACGACGCCATCCCGGCGGCGCCACCCCGCCGGCTCGGCGTGCCGGTCCCCGATCCGAACTACATGACGCCGGCGGGCGCGCACGCCGCGCGGATCGAGGCGGCGAGCTGCCGCGACGGCGAGCGGCTGCGCGAGCTGACCGATCACCTGGCGACCGCGCAGGTCATCGACCCGCCGGCCGATCGCGGCGAGGCCAGCCTCGGCGCGCTGGTCACCGTGGCCGACGCGTCCGGCCAGCGGACGAGCTATCGCCTGGTCGGCGCGCTCGAGGCCGACGCCCGGCGCGGCCGCGTGTTCTGGCAATCGCCGATCGGCGAGCGGCTGTACGGTGCCCATGTCGGTGACGAGCTCGCTTTGCCGCGCGGCGAGGTCGAGGTCGTCGCGATCGCGTACGAGTAGGCATGCCCGAGGGACACACGCTGCACAAGGCGGCGCGCAAGCAGGCGCCGCTGCTGGTCGGCGCGCGGATCCGCGCGAGCTCGCCGCAGGGCCGGTTCGAGGAGGCGGCCCTGCTCGACCGCGCGCAGATCTCCGCGATCGAGGCGTTCGGCAAGCACCTGTTCTATCGGTTCGACCGGCGCGGCCGCACCGGCTGGCTCCACGTGCACCTGGGGCTCGCCGGGCGCTTCGACCTGTTCAAGCAGCAGCCACCGCCGGCGCCGCGGCCGAGCGTGCGGCTGCGCATGGCGGGGCCGGTCCACACCGTCGATCTGCGCGGCCCGCTGATCTGCGAGGTGGTCGACGCCGCGCGGCGCGACGCCGTGATCGACCGGCTCGGCCCCGATCCGATCCGCCCGCGGTCGCAGCCGGCGCGGTTCGCCGCCCGGCTCGCGCACAGCCGCGTCGCGATCGGCGCGATGCTGCTCGATCAGGGCGTGATCGCCGGCGTCGGCAACGTGTATCGCGCGGAGCTGCTCTACCTGGCGCGGATCGATCCGCGGCGGCCGGCCAAGGCGATCACGCCCGACGAGCTGGCGATGCTGTGGCGCCTGGCGCGGACGCTGATGCGCGCCGGTGTGATCGACGGGCGCATCGTGACGACCAAGCACGGCGGGATCGCGCCGCTGCACCCGGGGCAACGGACGTACGCGTACAAGCAGCATCGCTGCGCGCGCTGCCAGGGGCCGATCGACCACGTCAAGCTCGCCGGCCGGCCGTGCTACTTCTGCCCGCGCTGCCAGGCCTGAGGTCAGAACAGCCCGAGCTGCGCCTGCGGCCGGCGGAACGTCGTGGGCGGCTCGGGCGATTTCGCGAACCGGCGGACCTCGAGGCCGAGCCGGGCGGCGGTGGCCACGAACAGCGCGTCGATCGCCGCGACATAGGCCCCGCCGCCGGCGCCGCGCGTGTGAAACGGGCTGTCGGGCCGCTCGCCGGGCCCGCGGGTGGCGCGCGCCCGGTCCAGCAGCGTGTCGGCGACGCGCGGCAGCGCTCGCCGCAGCCGGTCCTGGAACACCGTGGCCGTCGGCTCGGGCAGCCGCACCAGCGCCCAGCAGGCGTGGGCCGCGCCCGCCGCGGCCGCGCGCTCCAGTAGATGCGCGAGTTGGGCATCGTTGAGCCCGGCGATGATCGGCGCCGCCATCAGCCCCGGCCGGAGCCCGGCCCGGGCGAGCTGCTCGATCAGCGCGAACCGCTCGGCGGGGCCGGGCGCACCGGGCTCGAGCGCACGGCCGAGGGCCTCGTCGAGGAACGCCACGCTGACGTCGACCGTGCAGCGCGCCTCGGCGGCCAGCCGGGTGAACAGGTCCAGATCGCGCGCCGCCAGCGCCGACCGGGTCACGATCCGAACCGGGTTCCGGTACGCCAGGCAGACCTCGAGGCAGCGGCGGGTCAGCGCCAGCTCTTGCTCGATCGGCTGATACGGGTCGGTGACCGACGAGAACGTGATCGTGTCGCCGCACCAGTCCGGCCGGTCGAACGCTGCGCGCAGCAGCTCGGGCGCGCGGTGCTTGACCACGATGGTGTGGTCGAACGCCTCGCCCGGATCGAGGTCGAGGTACTCGTGCGAGCCGCGCGCATAGCAGGCGGCGCAGGCGTGCTCGCAGCCGCGGTACGGGTTGATGGTACAGCGGTAGTCGACGTCGTCGACGACGTTCTCGGTCAGGATCGTCTGGGCGCGGTCGGTGAGCAGCGAGCGCGCCACCGCCGAACCCTAGCAGGCGCCGCTCGGCATGGCGGTTGCTTATCGATTTCGCCCATGAAGCAAATCGCCGACGCCCTCGAGCTGCTGACCGCCCAGCACGAGGAGATCTCCGTCGCGCTCGCCCAGCTCCCCACCGGCGACGTCCGTGCGCTGCCGCGCGCGCTGGGCGAGCTCGCCGACCAGGTGGCGACCCACCTCGCGATCGAAGAGCAGTTCATGGCCACGCTCGGCCTGACCACGGCGTCGGCCGAGCACGACGAGGTCCGCGGCGAGCTCGCCGAGCTGCTCGTGATGGAGCTGAGCTCGCCCGAGCTGTCGGCCCGGATCGAAGACTTCGCCGCGCGCTGGACCCGGCACTCGTCGGGCCAGGAGCAGACCTTCGTCGCCCTCGCCGAGACCCTGTCGGCCGACGTCCTCGCCGGCATCGGCGTCCAGCTCGGCGAGCTGTCCGAGCGCTCGCGCTGCCTCGCGGCCTGAGCGCTACTGGCAGCCGGCGACGCCGCCGTGCCACGAGCAGCAGCCACGGTGCGAGCCGCCGCAGCTGCAGGTCGGCGACAGCGTGCCGTCGTTGCACATCAGCCCGCTGGCGGCCTCGCGTTGCTGCGCGCGCTGCGCGGCGAGCTCCTGCTGGCGGCGCTCGCGCTCGGCGGCGAGCTCCTGCTGGCGGCGCTCGCGCTCGGCGGCCGCGGCCTGGCGCTTGAGCTCGGTCTGGGCGCGCTGTTGCGCGGCGGCGAGCGCCGCTTCATCGCGGGCGATCGCGCCACGCAGGTCTGCGACCGGCCGGGGCATCGGCCGGTCCGCCAGATAGGCGTTCCACAAGCGCGCGGCCGCCCGCTCGCCGTCGAGCTTGCGCGCCAGGACGGGCTCCTTGCGCGCAGTGTCAGCGTCCACGACGGCCTGCGCGCTGACCGCCGCGAGCACGTCCGCGCGGGCCGCCGCCGGATCTATTGCCGCGCCGGCCTGGTCCAGCGCGCACGCCCAGCTCCCGGCGTCGACGCATCGCTTGCGACGCACGTCGGCGATCCGCGCCCGCAGCGGCCGATCGCCCTGGACGCTGTCGCTGCCACAGCTGCGCGCGGCG
>DASWOO010000323.1:0-2718 GCA_036404335.1 Kofleriaceae bacterium | reverse complement strand
AGTGGTCGCTGGTGATCGCGAAGGACCTGCTCACGCCGTTCGAGACCGCCGGGCTGATGGCGACCGACGTGACCCACGCCTACCGCGACCACGTGCTCGTCCCCGGTGGCAGCCGCGACGCCCGCGACCTGGTGCGCACGTTCCTTGGCCGCGACTACGACTTCGCGGCGTACGAGCGTTTCCTATCCGAGTGACCGCGCTACAACCCCCGCATGACCAAGCTATCGATCGCGTTCCTGTCGGTGATGAGCCTCGCCTCGTTCGGCTGCGGCAAGGGGAAGGGCGGCGAGACCGTCGCCAAGATGACCGACTTCAAGGAGCGCATGTGCCAGTGCAAGGACAAGGCTTGCACCGACAAGATCAGCGACGAGATGACCAAGTGGGGGAAGGACCAGGCCAAGGCGGGGAACAAGGAAGCCAAGGTCAGCGACGATGATCAGAAGAAGCTCGCCGCGATCACGGACGAGATGAACAAGTGCATGACCAAGGCGATGGCGACCGACGCGGCGAACCCGGCGATGGGCAGCGCGACGGCCGGGGATAATCCGCCGCCGACGGCGCCGGCGGGCACCGATAACGCGGCCGCCCCGCCGGCGCCCCGCGGGGACGGCAGCGCGGAGGGCTCGGCGGGCGCCGTGGCGCCGTCCCCGACCGCCCCGTCCGCCCCGTCCGGCTCGGCCGCGAAGTGATCCGCGCACTCGCCGCTCCGGGCACAATTGGCTACAACTCGGCCATGAAGACGATCGTGCTCGTTGCGCTGCTGGCCTCGTCGCTCACTCCCCTGACCGCCTGCAGCAAGAAGGCCGGCTCGGACTGCGACGCCCCGATCAACAAGGGCATGGACAACTTCACCGACATGCTCAAGTCCAAGGGCTCGAGCGCGCCGTCGGTGCCGATGCAGGCGCAGATCTTCGAGCGCGCGCGCGCGACCTTCCTCGCCCGCTGCCACGAGGACAAGTGGGAGGCCGCGGTCGCCGAGTGCTTCGCGACGGTCCACAACCAGCGCGACGTCGTGAAGTGCGAGTCCAAGCTGACCGAGACCCAGCGGACCAACCTGCACGTCGCCCTGCGCGAGAGCCGCGACAACATGCGGCAGAAGATGCCCAACATCCCCGGCCACCCGCAGTACCTGCAGGGCACGTCGCCGATGAGCCAGCCCGGCACCGGCTCCGACGGCTCGGCGGCCCCGGCAGGCTCGGCGGCGCCGGCCCCGGTTGCCCCGCCTGCGGTCGCGCCGACGGCGGGGTCGGCGGCGGGCAGCGGCAGCGCCGCCCCGGCGGGCGGCCGGTAGCTACTGCGGCGGCGCCGGCTTCTTCTGGGCCTGGCGCGCCATCCGGTGCTCGACGGCGGTGCTCAGCTCGGCGCGGCTGATGAAGCCGTCGTGATCCGCGTCGATCTGATCGAACCTCTTCGAGATCTTCGGGCCCTTGGCGCCCTCGGCGCGCGAGAGCCGGCCGTCCTTGTCGGTGTCCAGCTTGGCGAACACCTGGTCGACGCGCTTGGCCGCGCGGGCCTTCACGTCGCCCGTGGGCGCGGGCGTGGGCGCGGGCGTGGGCGTGGGCGTGGGCGCGTCGGCCAGCGCGGGCGTCGCCGCGGCGAGCAGCACAGCCACCGCCGCCGCGGACCGGAACATCTTCATCATCGCCATGCCTCCCACGACCGCGCGGCGTCGTCGCAGGTTAAGCCGCGCGCTACTTGCTCGCGACCTTCTTCGCCTTCTTGGTCTTCTTGTGGCCCTTGCGCGCCGCCTTCTTCGAGTGCTTGTGCGACTTCTTCTTCGACTTCGGCGCGTCGGCCTTGGCCGTGGTGTCCGACTTCGCGTCGGCCTTGGCCGGCTCCTTCATCGGCTCGGCCCTGGGCGCCTCGGCCTTGACCGGCTCCGCCTTCGGCGGCTCGGCCGCCTTGACGGGCTCGGCGCCGGCGGACTCCGCCGGCATCGGATCTTCGGCCGCGGCCGTGCCGGCCAGGAGCGCGATCAACGAGACAGAACGAACGAGCGTGCGCAGCATGGATGCACCTAGGTACTGCATCCGCGATCGGCGGACAACATTCGAGCGAACGCCCGCTCGGGCTCCGGCCAGCGCTGCGAAGTTCTCGGCCGCAGCGTCGACTCTAACGGAGCAAGTCGACGACATTGCTGCGGTTTGTCGCGAAAATCGGCGTTTTTTCCTCACGGAGCGTGCCTACACCCGCTCACCCGGCCGAACGCGCGATAACCTCGCCGCATGTTCCGCGCTGTCTTCGTTGCCCTGGTCCTGCTCGCCGGCTGCCACCACGACTCCGACCCGCCGCCGATGCAACCCAAGGAAGGCGAGCTCCCGCCGCTGCCACCGTCGACCGGCACGCCGATCGGCTACCTCGTCGACAGCGCCGGCAGCCTCGCGCTGCGCGACGACCAGCTGAGCAAGCTGCAGAGCATCGACAAGAGCCTCGGGATCCGCGACGAGGAGATCGACACCCAGCTGCGGCTGATCGAGAAGCCCGAGGATGACCCGCCGCCGCAGAAGGGCGCGCCGATGCACCTGCACAACAACGCGCCGGGCGCGCAGGTCAAGACCAACGGCGACGCCGCCAAGCTGCACCGTATGCGCGCCGAGAGCGACAACGACGCGCTGACCCGGGCGTTCGCGGTGCTCGACCCCGACCAGCAGGTCAAGGCGCGCAAGATCCTCGAGGACCGCGGCGTCGCCCCGCCGGGCAGCAAGCCTAAGCCGGCGG
>DASWOO010000322.1:0-3022 GCA_036404335.1 Kofleriaceae bacterium | reverse complement strand
CGTTGTACTGGCCGCTGATCGGCCAGTACAACGTCGCGAACCTGGCGCTCGCGGTCGGCGTGGCCGAGGCGCTGGCGATCCCGCACGCCGCGATCGTGAGCGGGTTTGCGACGCTGGCCGGCGTGCCGGGCCGGGTCGAGCGCGTCGCCAACGCCGGCGGGCTGGACATCTTCGTCGACTACGCGCACACGCCGGACGCGCTGCACAACGTGCTGACGGCGCTGCGGCCGCTGACCCGCCGGCGGCTGCTCTGCGTGTTCGGCTGCGGCGGCGACCGCGATCCGGGCAAGCGGCCGCAGATGGGCGCCGAGGTCGCGGCGCTCGCCGACCTGGGCTTCGTGACCAGCGACAACCCGCGGACGGAAGACCCGCCGGCGATCCTCGATCAGATCCTGGTCGGCATCCCGCGGCCGTTCGCCGTCGATGTCGACCGGGCGCGGGCGATCCGCGCGGCGATCGGCGAGGCGGTGCCGGGCGACGTCGTGGTCATCGCCGGCAAGGGCCACGAGGACTACCAGATCCTCGGCACCACCAAGCACCACTTCGACGACCGCGAGCACGCCGCGGCGGCGGTGGCCGAGCGCCAGGTGATGGCGCTCGGCGCGCTGCGCGGCGAGGCCGGCGGCCGTGGTGAGGGCGACGCGATCATCCGGCGGGTCGTGATCGATAGCCGGATCGCGGCGCCGGGCGATCTCTACGTCGCGGTGCGCGGCGAGGCGCACGACGGCCATGCGTTCTGCGCGAACGCGGTGGCGGCGGGCGCGGCGGCGGTGATGGTCGAGCGCGCGGTCGAGGTCGCGGCGCCGGCGATCCTCGTCGAGGACTCGCGGCTCGCGCTCGGCCGGCTGGCGCACGCCCACCGCGGCTGCTGGACCGGCGCGCTGGTGGCGATCACCGGCTCGGCCGGCAAGACGACGACCAAGGAGCTGACCCGCGCCGCGCTGGCGCTCGCCGGCCCGACCCACGCGGCCGAGGGCTCGCTCAACAACGAGACCGGCGTGCCGCTCACCGTGCTCGGCCTGCGCGCTTATCACGACTACGGCGTGCTCGAGATGGGCATGCGCGGCGCGGGGCAGATCGAGTACCTGACCCGGCTCGCCGAGCCCGACGTCGCGGTGGTGATCAACGCCGGCACCGCGCACCTCGAGCTGCTGGGCTCGACCGACGCGATCGCCGCGGCCAAGGCCGAGATCTGGCTGGGGCTGCGCCCGGGCGGGACGATCGTGCGGCCGATCGACGACGCGCGGCTGGCGGCCCACGCCCGGCGCCACCGGCCCGACGCGCGCCAGCTCACGTTCGGCGAGCCCGGCCCCGACGGCGAGCCCGACGTCGCGCTGACCGGCTACACGCCGACCCGGGCCGGGGGCGAGCTGACGCTCCGCGTGCTCGGCGCCGCGCATGCGCTGACCCTGAGCCTGGTCGGCAAGCACGCCGCGATCGACGCGTGCTGCGCGCTCGCCGCCGCGCTCGCCGCGGGCGCGCCGGTCGAGCTCGCGCTGCGCGGCCTGGCCCACGCCCGGCCGCCGGCGCTGCGCGGCGAGCTGGTCGAGCTCGCCGGGCGCACGGTGATCGTCGACTGCTACAACGCCAACCCGGCGTCGATGGCCGCGGCGCTGCGCGCGCTGGCCGAGCGGGCCCAGGGCCACCGCGGCCTCGCCGTGGTCGGCGACATGCTCGAGCTCGGCGCCCACGCCCCGGCCGCCCACGCCGAGGTCGGCGCGCTGGCCCGGCAGCTGGGGCTCGGGATCGTCGCGCTCGGCGCGCAGGCCGGGGCGGTCGTCGAGGCCGCGGGCGAGGGCGCCGAGCACGCGCCCGACCCCGACGTCGCCGCCGGCCGCGCGCTGACCCGGACACAGCCCGGCGACTGGATCTTGCTCAAGGCCTCGCGCGGCATGCGGCTCGAGCGCGTGCTGCTCGCGTTACACACCCGGACCGGAGCCCGCTAGATGCTGTTCCACCTGCTCTACGGCAGCCTCGGCGACAAGGTCGGCTGGCTGCGCGTGTTCCGCTACCCGTCGACGCGGATCCTCGCCGCGGCGATCACCGCGCTGCTCCTGTCGTTCATCGTCGGGCCGTGGTTCATCGAGCAGCTCAAGTCGCGGCAGATCGGCGAGACGATCCGCACCGACGGGCCGGCGACCCACAAGAAGAAGGCGGGCACGCCGACGATGGGCGGCTCGCTGATCCTGTTCTGCCTGGCGCTGTCGACCCTGCTGTGGTGCGACCTGCGCAACCAGTTCGTGTGGCTCGCGCTGACCGTGACCGTCGCGTTCGGCGTGATCGGCTTTGCCGACGATTACGTCAAGCTCATCAAGCGCGACAAGGCCGGCGTGTCGGGCGGGCTGCGCCTGGGCTTCGAGATCTTGATCGCCGGCGGCGCGATGGCGTTTCTGTACTACTCCAAGCTGATGTCGGACGACGTCCGGCTCCACCTGCAGCTGCCGTTCACCAACTTCTACGAGCAGGACCTGCTGCTGCCCGGCTGGGCGTACGCGGCGTTCGGCACGCTGGTCGTCGTCGGCACCGCCAACGCGGTCAACCTGACCGACGGCCTCGATGGCCTGGCGATCGGCCCGTCGATCATGAACGCCGGGACCTTCGTGATCTTCGCGTACATCGCCGGCGTGTCGACGACGATCCGCGACGCCGGCGGCCACGACGTGTCGATCGCGCTGTACCTGCACATCGCGCACATCAACGGCGTCGAGGAGGTCGCGGTGTTCGCCGCGGCGCTGTTCGGGGCCGGCGTCGGCTTCCTCTGGTACAACGCCTACCCCGCGCAGGTGTTCATGGGCGACGTCGGCGCGCTGGCGATCGGCGGCTCGATCGGCATGATGGCGGTGCTGACCAAGAACGAGATCGTCCTGCTGATCGTCGGCGGGCTGTTCGTGGTCGAGACCCTGTCGGTGATCATCCAGCGCGGCGCGTTCAAGATCACCAAGCGGCTGACCGGCACCGGCAAGCGCGTGTTCGCGATGGCGCCGATCCACCACCACTACGAGAAGAAGGGCTGGGACGAGCC
>DASWOO010000321.1:0-1589 GCA_036404335.1 Kofleriaceae bacterium | reverse complement strand
CTGCGCAGCCTGGATCACCTCGGCCTGGAGCTCGAGCACGCCCGCGCCGCGGCCGAGCCCGTCCTCGACCACCAGCCGCACCGCCTCGCGGCGATCGCCGGCGAGCTGGGCGCGCAGGTAGCGGTCGCGCAGCGCCGGAAGATCCACCGGTGTCGAGACCGCGGCGGCGGTCACGCGGCCTGCCTCATGGCGCGTCGCGCGTCTGCCGGCTTGTCGTCGGTCGACCGCATGCGCTCGACCATATCGCAGAACGCGCGCCAGCGTTGGCCGGTCCGGGCCTGGCCGCCGACCGTCGAGCTCGCGATCGCGCAGGCGAGACCGAGCTGGCGAGCGACCGCGTCAGAGGCGGGCAGCGGCGGTGTGTCACTTCCGCACAGGCTCGTCGCTTGCTCGTCCGGGGTGTGGACGACGCGCCTCTGATCCGCCATCTTCGACGAAGGAATTCCATGGCAGATCATACGCCACCGCCGGAAGTATCGGCCGCGCTCACCGAGGCCAGCCGCGAGCTCGGCCTGTGGGTCGATGACCAGGGCGTGATCCGCTGGATGGACGAGCGAGCCCGCAAGCTCGGGTTCGCGGTCGGTGGCAACCTGCTTGACCGCGTCGTGCCGGGCGTCGAGGACAAGGCGCGCGAGCTGTGCCGCCAGGGCTGCCAGCACAAGGTCGCCGGCTGGGAGCTGCCGCTGGTCGTCGATGGCGCGCCGGCGGTCGCGCTGTTCTGCGCAGTGCCGAGCGCGGGCGGCGCGGTGCTGCACGCCAGCCTGATCGCGCAGGACTACGCCGACGCGATCGGCGAGGGCAACCGCGCGGTCCACGAGATCGTCGGGCTCAACCGCGAGCTCGCGCGCCAGAAGCTGCGGCTCGAGGAGTCCAACTCGGCGATCCGCGCGCTGCACGGCGAGCTGGCGCAGCAGGCCGATCGCCTGCGCCAGTCGGCCGAGGTCAAGGCGCGGCTGGTCGCGGGCGTCAGCCACGAGTTCCGCACGCCGCTGCACTCGATCCTCGGGCTGTCGCGGCTGTTGCTGTCGGGCTCCGACGGCCCGCTCAACTCCGAGCAGGAGACCCAGGTCAAGTTCGTCCGCGACTCCGCCGAGGAGCTGTCGCGGATGATCAACGACATGCTCGACCTGGCGCGGATCGACGCCGGCAGCGTGCTGATCCGCGCCGAGCCGTTCCAGCTCCGCGAGCTGTTCGCCGCGCTGCGCGGCACGATGATCCCGCTCGTCCCCGACGACGCGCCGTTCGAGCTGATCTTCGATCCCGCGCCCGACGTCTCGCTCGAGACCGATCCGGGCAAGCTGTCGCAGATCCTGCGCAACCTGATCGCCAACGCGATCAAGTTCACCGAGCGCGGCACGATCCGGGTCACCCCGACCGTCGCCGACGGCCACCTCGCGGTCGAGGTCGCCGACTCCGGCATCGGCATCGCGGCCGCCGACCAGCCGCGGGTGTTCGACGAGTTCACCCAGATCGACAGCCCGCTGCAGCGCACCACCCGGGGCACCGGTCTGGGCCTGCCGCTGGCGAAGAAGCTCGCCGAGAGCCTCGGCGGTACGCTCGCGCTGCGCAGCCGGCCCGGCGCCGGCTCG
>DASWOO010000320.1:0-3008 GCA_036404335.1 Kofleriaceae bacterium | reverse complement strand
GGCGAGCTGCGCGCCGGGCTGCGCCTGGCGGCCGAGCGGCTCGACGACATCGCCGACCGGGTCGTGGTCGAGGCCGACCTGCCCGCGCGGCCGGCGATCACCTGGCAGCCCGACCCCGCGCGCGGCCGGCTCGCCGCGCTGCCGCCGCTGGCCCGCGCCGAGGGCGAGCACGCCCTGGCCCTGGTCGCCCGCGTGCACGAGGACCTCGCCGGCCTGCTCGCGGTGGTCCACAGCCTCGGCGACGAGCGCGACGCCGGCCTGCCGGCGGCGATCGCGCCGCCGGGCGGTGCAGCGGCGGCGGCCGACGCGCTGTCGTGGCACGAGGCGCTGAAGAGCTCGCTCGCGCTCGACTCGGTCGTGCTGCGCCACGCGCTGCGGGTCGCGACCGTGGCGCTGGCGTCGGTCGTCGTGATCCGCGCGCTCCACCTGCAGCGCGGCTACTGGGCGAGCCTGACCGCGATCCTGCTGCTCCAGCCGTACCTGCCGGCGACGATCACCCGCGGCCTGCAGCGGGTCGGCGGCACGATCGCCGGCGGCGTGCTCGCGACGCTGATCGCCGCGGTGATCCACGATCCGCTCGGCATCGCGGTGATCGCGATCCTCGGCGCCGGGGTCAGCGCGTCGATGCTGCAGCTCAACTACGGGCTGTACGCGCTGTTCCTGACCCCGACGTTCGTGCTGCTCGCCGAGGTCCACGCCCGCGACAGCCACCTGGTCGAGCTGCGGATCACCAACACGCTGCTCGGCGCCGGGCTCGCCGTGATCGGCGCGCTGGTGCTGTGGCCGGTGCGCGAGCAGACCCAGACCGCCGATGGGCTGGCCGGCGCGCTCGACGCCGCGGCCGGCTACCTGCGCGCGATCTTCCACGCGGTGACCAGCCACGCGCCGCCGCACTCGACGCAGATCATCGCGGCCCGGCGCGCCGCCGGCCGCGCGTTCAACCACGCCGACCTATCGCTCGACCGGCTGGTCGCCGAGGGCCCGCCGCCCGGCGTGATCGAGCCGCGCATGGCGGTGATCACGATGACCCGCCGGCTGGCCGCGAGCCTCAGCGCGTTCGGCAGCGCGCGGCATGTGAGCGACCTCGGCAGCGGCGGGCCCAGCCTGGAGGCCATCGCGACGGATGCCGAGGCGTACCTGCGCGCCGCGGCGACCGCGCTGCGCGACCGGGCGGCGGCGCCGGTGTATGCCCGGCACGCCGCGCTCGCCGAGCAGCTGCCGGCGCTGCTCGCGGCGCGGGTCACCCGGATCGACCTGCAGCTGTCGATCATCGCCGAGGCGGTGACGCGAACGCTGACCGCCGAAGCTACGGCTTGACCGGTGTCGGACCCTTGACCGGCGCCGGGGTCGTCGCCGCCGGGCGGCCCGAGGTGGCGTTCTCCATGAACGACCGGCCCTCGAAGATCACGCCCTTGTCGATCTGCAGGCTGGGCGTGGTCAGGTCGCCCTTGACCCGGCCCGGCGCGTGGATCTCGATCGACCGCTTGGCCTTGATGTTCCCGACCACGGTGCCCTGGATGATGACCTCGCCGATGTCGATCTCGGCCTCGACGTGGGCGCCCTCGCCGATCACGAGCACGTCGTCGGAGAATACCTCGCCCTTGAACCGGCCGTCGATGCGGACCGTGCCGTCGAAGGTCAGCTTGCCCTCGAACGCGGCGCCGCGTCCGAGCAAGGTCGTGATCTCTCCCTGAGGGGCTTGCTTTGCTGTGGCAACCATCGCGGTTGCACACTAACAGATTCGCCGAGACCGCGTGCGCCGCGTCATCCGAAGCGTCCAGATCACCGGCGCTGGAATCTTGCAACAATACGAGAAATTCGTGCGGAGAGATCCGACCTATCCCGATGTTTCTTCTATGAAACTTTATGCGTGAATAGATTCTATCGCGCCGCCCGTATGTATCCTCATAGATGGCGCACGTGGAGGGATTCACTGGTGGAGGAGGAGGCCGCAAGCTCGCGGATCGCGATCGCGATCCGCTGTGCGGCACGTGGCTCGACGATCGCTTCCTGATCGAGCAACGGATCGCGACCGGAGGCTTCGGTGCGGTGTATCGCGGCAAGGACCGGGACGGCCGGCCGGTGGCGCTCAAGGTGCTGCACGGCTGGCTGACCAGCGACGCGCGGATGATCGCGCGGTTCCGCCGCGAGGGCGCGACCCTGACTCAGCTGCACAGCCCGCACACGGTGCGCACGCTCGCGGTCGGCGAGACCGCCGACGGCCTGCTGTACATCGCGATGGAGCTGCTCAGCGGCGAGAGCCTGCACGATCGGATGCTCCGGGCGCCGGCGATCAGCTGGCAGGAGGCCGTGGCGATCGCGCGCGCGGTGTGCAGCGCGCTGGCCGAGGCCCACGCGCTCGGCGTGGTCCACCGCGATCTCAAGCCGGCGAACATCCACCTCGACGGCCCGTCGGGCGCGCACACCGTCAAGGTCCTCGACTTCGGCATCGCCAAGGTCGCGCGCGGCAGCAAGGTCGACGACGGCCAGGAGCTGACCAACGTCGGCCACATGGTCGGGACCTGCGATTACATGTCGCCGGAGCATCTGACCACCGACGAGTGCCGCGCGCCGTCGGACATCTACGCCGTCGGCCTCGTGCTGTACGAGATGCTGACCGGCAAGCGCGCGTTCCCGCGGGCCAATAACCCGGCGGCGATGCTCGCGACGCTCCTGACCGAGACCCCGACCCCGCCGTCGGTCCACGCGAACATCCCGGACGCGCTCGAGCGCATCGTGCTGCGCTGCATCGAGCGCGACGCCGAGGCGCGCTACGCCGAGGTCGGCGCGCTGATCGACGCGCTCGACGCGGTGCTCGATCCGCCGGCGACCTGGATCGACCGCGAGTCGCCGTGGCCGACCGAGCCGGCGATCGACGACCTCCACGACCGGACGCCGGTCTGCGATGTCCCGTTCGCGGCGCGCAGCGACAAGACCGATCGCGTCCCGCTGCCCGGGGCGCAGACCAACCTCGGCGTCGGCCAGGCCGGGCCGGTCACGCTGTTCAG
>DASWOO010000319.1:0-4979 GCA_036404335.1 Kofleriaceae bacterium | reverse complement strand
GCGCCGCGCCCGTGATCATGTTCTTGATGTAGTCCGCGTGGCCCGGGCAGTCGACGTGCGCGTAGTGCCGCTTGTCGCTCTCGTACTCGACGTGCGCCGTCGAGATCGTGATGCCGCGTGCCTTCTCTTCCGGCGCCTTGTAGATCTGGTCGAACGCCGTGAACTTCGCCAGGCCCTTGCCCGCCTGCACCTTCGTGATCGCGGCGGTCAACGTCGTCTTACCGTGGTCGACATGACCGATCGTTCCGATGTTGACGTGCGGCTTGTTGCGGACGAATTTTTCTTTCGACACGGGCTATCTCCTGGTTACTTAGCCGAGCCCTCGGCGAGAATTGAACTCGCGACCCCTTCCTTACCAAGGAAGTGCACTGCCACTGTGCTACGAGGGCGGATCTGAGATTCGGTGCGGGATGCTTTAGCTTGTTTCGTTCGCTCGTCCCAGAGGGTGCGAGCGATTTTTTTTGCCAGGCTTTGGTAGAGCGGGCGAAGGGACTCGAACCCTCGACAACCAGCTTGGAAGGCTGGAGCTCTACCAGCTGAGCTACACCCGCGTCGCTACATTTCTTTGGTGGAGGAAGGTGGATTCGAACCACCGAAGGCATAAGCCGGCAGATTTACAGTCTGCTCCCTTTGGCCGCTCGGGCATTCCTCCAAGTATTCGACGAAGCTAGGATTTTCCTTCTGCGAGCTGGCGGTGGGACTCGAACCCGCGACCTCCTGATTACAAGTCAGGTGCTCTACCGGTTGAGCTACGCCAGCAGGATTGCTCGGGTAAGCCGGTTGGAGGCCTGCACGTATAGACGACGCCCCCAAGCCACGTCAAGAGGCCTCGCGATCGGTCCTCATCATAAATGAGCAAATCACGGCGGGGTGATCGCCCCGGTCGTGCCGGGCATGATGTAGCTCCCGGCTGCGTCCCGGGCCAGCAGGTCCTGGATCGCCGCGGCCTGGCGCGCGCTGCCCAGGCTCCACGGCGTGTCGGTCCCGTAGGCGTGGGCGAGCTCGATGTTCATCCGGTGACCATCGAGCGCCTTCTCGAGGTCGACCCGCACCTTGCCGTGGACCTCGCGGACATACAGGACGCGGGCTTCGGCGCTCAGACCATGCGGGTACGGCGCCCGGACGTGCGCCTCCCAGAGCTCCTCGAAGATCTGCGACATCTGGTAGCCGGCCGCGGTCGCCCAGTACGCCTGCTTGAACGCCAGGCTGTCCTTCCACCGATCGTAGGCCTGGACGGCGAGCGCGCGCTTGGCGTCGAGGTCGGCGACCATGTCGTCATCGCCGGGGCGGACCTGGACGGCGAGGAGCTTCTGGTGCAGCAGCTCGCCGCGGTAGTAGTGCGCCATCGCGATGTAGTACGGGTCCTCGATCCGCGGGGCCTTTCGCCACTCGCCGAGCGCCGCGGTGAATGACGCGTCCGCCCGGTCGAAGTCGCGGAGCTCGAGCTCGACATAGCCGCGGCGCGCGAACGCCTCGATCCGATCGGCAAAGGTGAGGTTGGGCCGCGCGAGCGCCGCGTCGAGCACCCCGTGCGCCTCGGGCCACTGCTTGTGGTCGGCGTGCAGCGCGGCGAGGTAGAGCTGACCGTCGATCGACTCGCGCGACTGCGGATACTTGCCGACCAGCTCCTCGAGCGTCGCCATCGTCGCCGCGAGGTCGGCCTGGGCGTCGAGCACCGCGGCGATGTTGAACAGGGAGGTCGGCGCGAACTGCGAGTCGGGGAACTCGGCGACGAGCTGACGGTAGAGCGCGATCGCCTCGCGCTGCCGGCCGGCCTTGGCGGCCTGGTTGGCTTGCTTGAACAGATCGCTGGAGGCGACGGAGGTCAGCTCGGGATCGCTCCCCGGGCTGCTGCTGTGCGCCGTGATGCGGATGATGTCGAGGTCGATGACCCGGGGATCTCTCGCCGGCTGCTTTGCAGCGCGGCGGTCGTTTGTGTCTAGCGCTGGCTCGCGCGAAGCGGCAGTCTTGGCGTTGGCGAGATCGTGCGCGGGTGTGGCGGTCGGGTGATCGACACGATGAGACGCGCCACCGCAGGCGGCCAGCAGGATGAGGAGCGCAAGGGAGCGCATGCTTAGTTATGACGTATGACGCCACGGTTCGGTGCCTCGAGCCAAGGACGAGATCGATCGTCGAGATCGGTCGGCTGTCACACCGCTCTGATAGGTCTTTGAGTCATCCATGAAGGTCGCGTTCACGTACAACCTCCGGCTCACCGACGTCCGCGAGACGGAAAAGGAAGCCGAGTACGACAGTGCGGAGACGGTGAGCGCGATCGCGACCGCGCTCGAGGCCGCGGGCCACGAGGTCGAGAAGATCGAGGTGTCGGGCCCGGCCTCGAACCTGCTCGAGCGCCTCGAGCAGATCGACCCCGACATCATCTTCAACACGGCCGAGGGCCAGAGCGGCAAGATGCGCGAGGCGCTCTACCCTGCCCTCTACGACGAGCTCGGCATCCCGTACACGGGCTCCGACGCCTACGTCAACGCCGTCACGCTCGACAAGTGGCTGACCAAGCTGATGGTCCAGCGCGCGAACATCGACACCGCGCGCGGCGTGCTGGTCACCGTGCGCAACTTCGACCAGGTGACCGAGCGCGGCGCCGGCCTGGCGTTCCCGGTGATCGTCAAGCCCAACCACGAGGGCTCGAGCAAGGGCATCTATAATGGTGCGCTCGGCTCGTCGGTCATCAAGGACGCCAAGGACCTGACGTCGTCGCTCAAGACCGCCCTGCGCCAGTACCCCGACGGCGTGCTCGTCGAGGAGTACATCGCCGGCGTCGACATCGCGGTCGGCTTCATCGAGGGCGTCGGCCACGATGACGGCCTGCTGACGCCGGTCGAGGTGATGTTCGAGGCGCCGGAGCGCGGCTCGGAGCGCGGGATCGACCGCACGATCAACATCTACGACTACCGGCTCAAGAACGTCGAGCCCGGCAAGGTCCAGTACCGCTGCCCGGCCAACCTGCCGCGCGACGTGGCCGCCCGGCTGCGCAGCATCTCGAGCGAGGTGATCCGCACGCTGGGGCTGCGCGACATCGCGCGGCTCGACTACCGGGTGACGCCCGAGGGCCGGATCTACCTGCTCGAGGCCAACGCCCTGCCCGCGCTCAACTCGAGCTCGTCGCTGTTCGCGGCGACCGCGCAGGTCGGCCTGACCTACAACGCGACGATCGCATCGGTGCTCAACGCCGCGGCGCTGCGCTCGGGCCTGGCGACCGCCAGCCAGCTCGGCGTCGGCCGCCAGCGCAAGTCGCAGCCGATCCGGGTCGGCTTCACCTACAACGTCAAGCGCAGCCACGACGGCGACGACGAGGCCGAGTGGGATCCGCCCGAGACGATCATCGCGATCGCCAACGCCCTGGCGCGCCAGGGCCACATCGTCGTCCACCTCGAGGCCACGCCCGACCTGCCCCGGGTGCTCGCCGAGGCCGACGTCGACCTGATCTTCAACATCGCCGAGGGCGTCGAGGGCCGCAACCGCGAGGCCCAGGTCCCGGCGCTGTGCGAGCTGCTCGGCATCCCGTACACCGGCTCGGACTCGGCGACCCTGGCGATCGCCCTCGACAAGGCGCTCGGCAAGAAGGTGCTGCTGCAGCACGACATCCTGACCCCGCGGTTCCAGGTCATGGAGTCGGCGCGCGAGCGGCTGTCGCCGGACATGCGGTTCCCGATGATCGTCAAGCCCAACGCCGAGGGATCGAGCAAGGGCATCGGCTCGGCCAGCGTGGTCGACACCGAGGACGAGCTGCGCACGGCGGTCAAGCTCTGCGTCGAGCGCTACCGCCAGCCCGCGCTGATCGAGGAGTACATCTCCGGCCGCGAGTTCACCGTGGGCCTGCTCGGCGACAAGCGGCCGCGCGTGCTGCCGCCGATGGAGATCAAGTTCAAGAAGGACACCAAGCGGCCGGTCTACGACTACGCGGTCAAGCAGGAGTGGGAGGAGCACGTCTATTACGAGTGCCCCGCCCGCCTGACCGAGGCCGAGCAGAAGGCGATCGAGAAGATCGCGCGCGCCACGTTCTGGGCGCTCGACTGCCGCGACGTCGCGCGCGTCGACATGCGGATGGACGCCGACGGCCGGATCTACGTGCTCGAGGTCAACCCGCTGCCCGGGCTGACGCCGGGCTACTCGGACCTGGTGCTGATCGCCCAGGCCGCCGGCATGGAGTACGACCAGCTGATCGCCGAGATCATGGTCGGCGGCCTGCGCCGGATGAAGGACAAGCGGCGCGAGGAGCGCGAGCTGGAGCGCGAGCGCGAGGCGCAGAAGGACATCGCCAAGCTCGCCGACAAGGACAAGGTCGAGAAGAAGCGCACGGTCGCCCGGCTGTCCCCCGCCTCGGTGATGGCCGCGGCCAGCGCCACCGCCGCCGAGGCAGCGCCGGTGCGGGTCAAGCGCGACCGGTCCGAGCCGGTGGGGCAGGTCGAGCGCGCGCGGACCGAGCCCGAAGCCGTCGAGCCATCGACGGTGACCAGCACGACGACAAACTAGCGCCGCGATGAAGGTCGCCACGCGGATCACCGCCGCCACGGCCATCGTGGTGGCGCTGGTGTCGGCGTCGTATGCGTCGTACGACCTGCGGTCGCGGCGGACGGAGCGGCGGATGGCGCTGGAGCGCGAGGCACGGGCGGTGGCCACGGCGCTGCGGTTCGACGTCGAGAGCCAGCCGTCGGCGTTTCGTGCGCCGAGCGAGGCGGCCATGCGCGACCTGTCGCGGGCGGCGGCGGGGTGGCGGGTCAGCGTGCTGCCCAGCTCGCGGGTCTCGACCCGGCCGGGGCCGGACGAGACCGAGGCGCAGCTGCGCCGGCTCAACGCGATGATCCTCGTGCCCAAGGCCGGCGGCGACCTCGAGGCCGACTCGTACTACTACGACCTGCCGATCCGCGCGGTCGCCGACCGCGGCGCCGAGCCGGCGATCATCGGCATGATCGAGGTGAGCAAGGTCGCCGACGTGCTGGAGCCGTCGAGCGACGACC
>DASWOO010000318.1:0-1739 GCA_036404335.1 Kofleriaceae bacterium | reverse complement strand
GGACCTTCAATTTTGCACTCGTATGCAATCGGGAGGTCTTCGATGTTTTCGTTCCGGACGTTCGCGCCCGTGGTGGCGCTTGGCCTGCTGATCCAGACCGCGCAGGCCCAGGAGATCGACATGTCACCGCCGGGGGCGGCGGCCAGCCCATCGACCAGCTCGGCGCCCGCGCCGGTCTCGACCGGTGACGACGCCGCGTTCCACAAGGGCACGCTCGGCCTGTCGCTGCCGTTCACGCTGCTCAGCAACATCGCGAGCGGCGTCGGCGGCGTCGCCGAGCGGGTCCAGACCATCGACCTGGTGTACTTCGTCAACGACCAGGGCGCGCTCGACCTGATCGGCGGCTTCAACTTCCACCGCAAGCAAGGCGTCGACACCGCCGGCATGACCGTCGACACCAACCTGTTCGGCTTCACCGCCGGCATCGGCTATCGCATGTACAGCGCCAAGGGCGGGCTGCGCGCGTTCATCGAGCCGCAGCTGATCCTGAGCTGGCCCGACACCTCGGACAGCGACACGTTCTCGGTCGAGCCCTCGGTCCAGTTCGGCGTCGAGCGCAACCTGTCGTCGTGGTTCTCGTTCAGCGGCGCGGTCGGCGCCGGCCTCGCGTTCGCGAACAGCTTCAACGACATCCAGCTCGCGACCACCGCCAGCCTCGCGGCGAATCTTTACTGGCGGTAGGGCAGAATGATCGCCCCGGCTCGGGCGTTGTGGTACCTCCACGGAGCCGTATGGATAAAATCGTCGTCGAGGGCGGCGCTCGGCTGGTCGGCACGATCCCGATCAGCGGCGCCAAGAATGCGGCCCTGCCGCTGCTGGCCGCCGCGCTGTTGCCGACCGGTGGTGCGTCGACCTACAAGAACGTGCCGCAGCTGGCGGATGTCCGCACCATGGCCAAGCTGCTGCGCATGCTGGGCTGGGACGTGGAGCTCGAAAAGACCGAGCTGACCATCGCGCCGCCGACGGGCAAGAAGAAGCCCAAGCTCGAGGCGCCGTACGATCTGGTCAAGACGATGCGCGCCAGCGTGCTCGTGCTCGGCCCGCTGGTCGCGCGCTACGGCCGCGGCCGGGTGTCGCTGCCCGGCGGCTGCGCGATCGGCGCCCGGCCGATCGACCAGCACCTCAAGGGCCTGACCGCGATGGGCGCCAAGGTCACGCTCGACCACGGCTACGTCGACGTCGAGTGCAAGCGGCTCAAGGGCGCGACGATCATGCTCGACGTGCCGACGGTGACCGGCTGCGAGAACTTGCTGATGGCGGCGGTGCTGGCCAAGGGCCGGACCGTGATCGAGAACGCCGCGCGCGAGCCCGAGGTCGAGGAGCTGGCGCTCGTGCTCAACAAGATGGGCGCCAAGATCCAAGGCGCCGGCACGTCGATCATCACGATCGAGGGCGTCGACGACCTGCAGCCGATCGAGCACGCGATCATCCCCGACCGGATCGAGGCCGGGACGTTCGCGGTCGCGGCGGCGATGACCCGCGGCGACGTGCTGCTCGAGGGCGCGCGGCCCGAGCACCTCGACGCGGTGATCGCCAAGCTGCGGGCGTCGGGCGTGCAGGTCGCGGCCGAGGCCGACGGCATCCGGATCAAGGGCACCGGCGAGCTGACCGCGGTCGACATCGTGACCCAGCCGCACCCCGGGTTCCCGACCGACATGCAGGCGCAGTTCATGGTGATGGGCTGCGTCGCCCGCGGCCAGTCGGTGATCAAGGAGATGATCTTCGAGAACCGCTACATG
>DASWOO010000317.1:0-4404 GCA_036404335.1 Kofleriaceae bacterium | reverse complement strand
GCGGTGGCGCGGCCGCTCGTTGTCGAACGCGAACGCCGGATCGCTGGTGCCGAGCTCGACGATGCCGCCGGCCTCGGTGTGCCACGTCATCGGCTCGGGCGCGCTGGGCCGGGCGCGCGGCAGCTGGCGATACGCCGGCTGCAGCGGCTGGGTGCCCAGCATGTACTTGGCGTCGGTCAGGATCAGCTCTTGATGCTGCTGCTCGTGGTGCAGCCCCAGCTCGATCGTGCCGAGCATCGCGTCGTCGAGCGCGCCGCGGGCCAGCGCGCGCAGCACGCGGTCGTCGATCTCGGCGCGGTAGCCGTGGACGCGATCGAGGCTGGGCCTCGACAGCATGCCGCGGCGCGGCCGCTCGACGCGCGGGCCGACGGTCTCGTAGTAGCTGTTGAACAGGAACTCGAAGGTCGGATCGAACGGCGGGGGCTGCGCCGGCAGCACGCCGAGCACGAAGGTCTCGAAGAACCACGTCGTGTGGGCGAGGTGCCACTTCGCCGGGCTCGCGTCGGCCATCGGCTGGACCACGTGGTCCTCGGGCGACAGCGGCGCGCACAGCTGCATCGTCGTGCGCCGGACATGGCGGAACCGCGCCGCGAGCTCGTCGGGTTCGAGCCGCGCCGCGAGCGTACCGGCGGCGGGGCGAGACAGGGTGGGCGGGGTCGCGGACATGGCGCGTCGTGCGAAACCATGGCGCACTCCACCGCGTGAAGCGACCGGTCAGGTCACGGATCGTGACAACAGGCTGTCAGGTTTGAAGGCCGAGCGTTTGCGCGCACGCTGGGTCGCCAAGCCGGTCACATTCTGGACGATCACTTCCTGGACGCTGCGATATTCTCCACCGCGTTCGACGGCACCCAGCCGGTCATCCCGCCCGCGAGCCGGAGCTGGGTCCACGCGTCGCGCCGCTCGAGCACCGTGACCTCGACGCCGCGCGCCAGCGGCTGGGCCAGCGCGGCGGGTGCGCCCGGGCTATCGGCGGCGCGCATCACCACCGCGTCCATGACCACGGCGTCGTCCGGATGGCGATCCTCGAGCACGACCGACGCGAGCATCGCCAGCCACACCGCGAACGGCAGGAGCGCGAGCCCGGCGAGGCCGCGCCGCCGCCGGCCCGACCACGGCACGAGCAGGACGATCGCGATCGCGAACGCGAGGGCGCCGACCACCAGCTTCTTGCCGCGCGGCCAGCTCTGGAAGAACAGCAAGGTGTCGGTCGCGCCGCCGGTCGCCGGGCGGAACTGCTCCGGCTGGCGGCTGCGCAGGAACGCCAGGTTGTGGCGCGCGCGCGGGTTGCTGCTGTCGATCGCCAGGGCGCGGCGGTAAGCCAGCGTCGCGGTCGCGACGTCGCCGGCGCCGAGCGCGGCGTTGCCCCAGTCGGTGAGCAGCTCGGGGCGATCGGGCGCGGCGCGCGCGGCGTCGCCGAGCCCGGCGGCGGCCTTGGTGAACGCGGCGCGGCGGGCGGCGGCGCCGGTCTCCTGCATCGCCTCGCGATACGCGGCGCGGGCCTCGTCGACCGACCCCGGCGAGCCCGGCGACCCCGGCGAGCCCGGCGACCCCGGCGAGCCAGCGGCGGCGGCTGTCCGGGTGCCGGACAGCGCGAGCCCGGCGCCGATCAGCACCAGCGCCGCGGCTCGCGCGCCGCGCGGCCGGCGCGCCTCGGTCATCCACCGGCGGAGCAGGCCGGCGGCGTCGGACCGCAGGTCGGCCGACAGCGGCACCGCCGACGCGCCTTGCGAGAAGCTCTCGGTCTCGAGCTTGGCGAGCAGCCCGCCGTCGGCGTCGGGCCGGCCGAGCAGCCGCGCCAGCTCGCGCAGCGCCTGGGCGAGCGGCCCGGCGACGTCGCGCGCCGGCTCGCCGCCCGCGCGATCGAGCAGCGCCTCGACCGTGCGGCGCGCGAGCTTGACCTCGGCGGCGTCCTCGCGCTGGCCCTGGGTCCGCAGCTGCCAGCTCCGGCCGGTGAGCAACGCGATCGGCAACGCGTAGAGCAGGGCGACCAGGATCCACAGCGGCGCGCCGGCGAGCGGCGTGGCGTCGGTCTGGCCCGGGCTCGACAGCGCGAGCTGGGCGTCGACCAGGGCGGCGTCGGCGTCGAGCATGCCCGGCGCCGCGGCCGCGCCCGAGCCCTTGCCCGTCGCCGCGGGGCGCGGCGCGGCGGCGACGACATCGCCGGCGCCGACCACGCTGCCGCCCGCGACCGACAGCGCGATCGGCTCGGAGTGGATCGTCTGGTACGCGGTCCGGGTCGGATCGAAGTAGGCGAACGCGATCGCCGGGACCTCGGTCGCCGGGCCGGTGACCTGGGCGACGACCTTGAACGTCTTGGTCTTGCCGTCCTCGGACAGCTCGCCGGTCGCGGGCTCGGCCGGGACCACGAACCGGTCCTTGGCCAGGCCGCCCGGGCCGTCGATCCGGCCGAGCGCGAGCGTGTCGAGCCGCTGGTTGCTCTTGACCCGGATCTGTAGCTCGACCGGCTCGCCGAGCTTGACCACCGACCGCGAGGTCGACACGTCGATCGAGAACTGGTCGCCGACCGCGCCGGCGAAGTTGGCGGGCTTGTCGGTCTCGGGCAGCGGTTTGACTTCGAGCGCGCGCGGCTGGTCCGAGGCGCGGAACAGCTTGGTCGCGGCGTTGCCGAAGAAGTCGGGGCGGCCGACCGCGAGCCCGGCGACCACCGACGACGGCGCGACGTCGAGCTTGCCGACCTTGCGCGGCGCCAGGAACATTGTCGCGGTCAGCCGGGTGAAGCCGTCGGAGGTCTTGTCGAGCTTGAACGGCAGCTGCAGCTCCTTGCCGCCGGCGGTGATCGGCAGCGCGCGATCCTTGCCGGTGACCGGCGGCGCGCTGGCGGTGAACGCGTCGCCGTCGAGCAGCGGGAACGACCAGCGCTGGCCCGACGGATCGGCGCGGAACTGCCAGGTGATGGTGACCGGCACGGTCTCGCCGACGAACACCGGCCGGCTCGGCAGGTCGAGCGACAGCTTCATCAGATCAGTGGTCGGGATCGAGTCGACGTTGACGTCGCCGGCCGCCGCGGTCGCGCGCTTGGCGCCCTGCGCCACCGTGACCGACGGGATGTGCAGCTGGCCCTCCTTGTGGACGTCGACCTGCCAGCGCAGCGCCCACTGGACCTGCGTCGTGGTCGAGATCCGGCCGTTGTCGTTGATCTGGAAGCGCGACACGTTGGGCCGCGCGTCGAGGAACGTCGCGGTCGCGTTGGCGAGCTCGAGCTTGGGCGCGGTGGGCTCGGGCTGGTCGTCGAAGCCCTCGATCACGAGGTCGAGCTCGAACGGCAGGCCGACGTGCGGCGCGCCGCGCTCGCCGAGCTGGAACTGGGCGTGCGGCGCGTCGGCCGCGGCGGGGCGCGCGGTCGCGGCGAGCACCACGAGGCACAGCGCCATACAGGTCGCGACGCGCGCAGGGGTGAATGCGCCGGGGCCACCGGCGCAGCGGGAGCGGGAAGGCCCCCTATCCATGACGCGCGTCATCTACCAGTCCTTCTCGACGGGCTCGGAGCCCTCGCCGCGGTTGCGATCGTGCTGGCGCTTGGCGTCCTCGTCGCGCGCGCGCTGGCCGGCGCCGCCCTGCGGCTGCTGCGGCTGGGGCTTGGGCTCCGGCTTGTCCTGCTGCTTCTGGTCTTGCTGATCCTGCTTGTCGTTGTTCTTCTTGGGCGGCGGCTGCAGCAGCTTGAGCGCGGCCTCGAGGTGCTCGAGCGCCTTCTCCTGGCTCTTGACGCCGGGCTCGAGGCTCTCGCTCGCGGCCTTGGCGTCGCGCGCCTTGGTCAGGTTGCTGAGCGCGTCGGCCATGTCGGTGCCGGCCTGGCGGACCTCGTCGGCCGCGCCCGACAGCGCCTTGGGATCGGGCCCCTGGTGCGGCGTGGTCGGCCCGGTCTGCGACGCCGGCGGCGCCTGCTTGGCCGCCGCGTCGGCCTGGGCGGCGAGCGCGTCGGTGATCGCCTTGGCCAGCTTGCCGTGGCCGTCCTGGCGCTCGACCAGGCCGGGCAGCTTGGGCTGGCGGGTGAAGTCGTCGTCGGTGTTGGCCTGCGAGGTCTGGTCGTGGGTCTCGCCCTGCTCGCGGATCAGCTCCTGGAGGTGCTCGATCACCGAGAAGAACAGCTTGCGCAGCTCGGTGAGCTTGGCGTCGGCGTCCTTGGCCGGCGGCAGCGGATCATGGCTGGCGGTGATCGCCTGGTCGAGCGCCGCGAGCGCGGTCTGGGCCTGGCCGCGCAGCTCCTCGGCGCGCGCCAGCTGCTGCTTGCCTTGCTCCAGCTGCTGCTTGGTTTGCTGCTGCTGGGCCTCGACAACCTTGGGATCGGCCTTGGGGTCGGCGGCCGGCGGCTGCTGAGCCTTGGCGTCGAGCTGGGCGACCTCGTCGGCGATCAGCTCGCGCAGCCGCGGCAGCCGGCCGAGG
>DASWOO010000316.1:0-8893 GCA_036404335.1 Kofleriaceae bacterium | reverse complement strand
CGTACGTGATCAGCGGCCCCGATCTCGACAAGCTCGAGAAGTACGGCAAGACCGTGCTCGAATCGATGAAGAAGGTGCCGGGCGTCGTCGACCTCGACTCGAGCTTGCTCGACCCGGTCGACGAGACCACGGTCAAGCCCGACTTCGACCGCGCGGCGCTGCTCGGCGTCGACCCGGGCGACGTCACGGCGACCCTGTCGGTGCTGATCGGCGGCGTCGACGCCTCGACCTTCGAGGACCGCGGCGACCTCTACCAGGTCCACCTGCGCGCCGCGGAGCGCTACCGCGATAACCCGGCCGCGCTCCAGCTGCTGTTCGTGCCGTCCAAGTCGCTCGGCCAGGTGCCGCTGACCGACGTGATCAAGATCGGCTCGGGCAAGGCGGTGTCGAAGATCACCCGCCAGAGCCGCGAGCGCGCGGTGACGATCACGATGAACAACGCGCAGGGCTACGCCGAGTCGGCGATCGTCGCCGAGCTCGAGAAGTCGATCAAGAGCCTGAACATGCCGCCGGAGTACACGGCGGAGCCGTTCGGCCGCAGCAAGGAGATGGCCAAGCTCGGCCCCGCCTTCCTGTTCGCGATCGGCCTGGCGATCGTGTTCATGTACCTGGTGCTGGCGGCGCAGTTCGAGTCGTGGGGCTATCCGCTGGTCATCGTGGCGACCATCCCGCTGGTCATCCCGTTCGCGGCGATGTCGCTCAAGATCACCGGCGGCAGCCTCAACATCTTCTCGATGCTGGGCGGCATCGTGTTGTTCGCCATGGTGAAGAAGAACGCGATCCTCCAGGTCGACCATGCCAACGGCCTGCGGCGCCAGGGCCTGCCGCGCACCGAGGCCGTGCTCGCCGCGAGCCGCGATCGGCTCCGTCCGATCTTGATGACGACGTTCGCGTTCGTCGCCGGCATGCTGCCGCTGGTGACCAGCAACGGCGTCGGCTCGGGGTTCTCCAAGGCGATGGCGAGCATCGTCGTCGGTGGTCAGACGCTGTCGCTGGTGCTGACCCTCGTGGCCATCCCCGTGATCTACACCTGGTTCGACGACGTCTCGCGCGGTCTGTCGCGGCTTGTCAATAGACTCCGCGGCAACAAGCCGAAGCAGGATCGGGGCGCGCCCGAGGTCGGCGTCGTCGACATGCAGTGAGCGCCGCGGCCTCGACAGCTTGGTGACGCTGTCCACGCGGTTCGAGGTCCGGAGCGCGCCAGGCTGGTGAGTTTGGGGCGAATCCGGGTTCCGATCCGGAGGCGCCTTTGGTATGACGCGACTCCCTCAGGGCGCCTGAATTCGTGACCATGCCGAAGACGACTCGCTCGAATTCTTCTCCTGTCTTGGGCCGAGACCTTAGGGCGTTGCTCAACGTGCCGCAGAACGATCTGCAGGCGCAGCTGAGCTCTCGGCTCGAGCGGATGGGATTTCCGACGCTGCGGCCGGCGCTGATCCAGCTGCTGTCGGTGATCGGCGCGAGCGGTGCGGATACCGGGCTGCGGCTCAGCGAGCTGGTCTCGCAGGTCTCGCTGCCGAAGCAGACCGTGGGCGATTTGCTCGACGAGCTCGAGACGATGAAGATGGTCGAGCGGTTCCCCGACCCGGATCACGGCGTGATCAAGCGCGTCCGCCTCGGCCCCAAAGGCAAGGTCTGGGCGAGCGAGGTCAAGAAGGTCTCGGCCGCGACCGAGGCCCGGTGGGCAACGCGGCTGGGCTCGAAGAAGATGAAGTCGCTGCGCGCGCTGCTCGAAGAGCTCGCCGAGACCGTCACCGACGGCAAGCGCCACTGATCGCCGATCGTTCGCCGATCGATCGCCGATCGCCGGCGCCGATCAGTCGTTGCGCGGGATGGCGCGGAGGCGATAGCCGAAGCGGTGCCGCGACTCGATCAGGTCGCCGATCTCGGACTTGATCAGCGCGCGGCGGACGCGGCGGACCAGCTGCTTGACGTGGTTCTCGCTCGGCTCGCGGGTGTCCCACGACAGGTCGGCGATCAGCTCCGACGAGCGGACGAAGCCGCGGACCAGCTCGGGCTGGTGGAGCTCGCCGGCCATGCGCCGGATCATCAGCGCCATCAGCTCGAACTGCGTCGTGGTCAGCTGGACCTGCTTGCCGTCGACCTCGACCAGGCCGCCGCCGCCGCCGGTCGGCTCGTGCATCTTGAACGACATGACCGGCAGGCCGACGTCAGTCCGCTCCTCTTCCTCGAGCGGCTCGAGCAGGGTCTTGACCACCGCGGTCGTCGACGGGTTGATGACGTCGGTCGGCAGGATCGTCGCGGTCATCGTCCGACCGAGCCGCGGCGGCGGCAGCCGGGTGACGTCCTCGACGAAGTAGAACGCGATGTGGCCGAACTTGATGCGATCGCCCTCGTGGATCGGCCCGGCCGCGGCGAGCAGCTTGTCGTCGTGGAACGTGCCGTTGGCCGAGCCGAGGTCGCGCACCGTCCACTCGTCGTTGTCGAGCGTCAGGTGCGCGTGGTGGCGCGACACCGACGGCTCGAGGACCGCGAGCCCCTGACCGTCGACCTGGCGGCCGATCAGGGTGCGCGGATCGAGGCGATGCGGGCGCCCCCAGATATCGATCAGCGCGGCCATCGTCGGCCGCGAGCTGTGCGGCTGGATCTGCTCCGGCATGATCTTGATCGGGCTAGAGAGCTCATCGCGACATTCTTCGCACAGCACACCCACTTCAGCGGGACGCTGTCGACACACCGGGCACAACATCACATTCGCAGTCTATCACCAGGATCGTCGACGGGAAGTGCGCGATCCCCACCGGCGATCGTGCACAGTGTCCGGCGGTAGAAAACAACACCTGTGGCGCCTTACGCTGCGGTGTATTTCGCTAGGAAAAACGCGGATGCGCGTCACTCCCACGCAGAGTATCGCTGGCCTTGCACCGGCGTGGCGACCTTGTTGGGCCGCACCGCCATCTTGAACGGAAAACCCCGCTTGGCGACGCCGTCTTCCGCGGCGGTGATCACCTGGAAGTGCAGGTGCGGCGTCGACGAGAAACCCGTATTGCCCGACAGCGCGAGCTCCTTGCCGCGCGCGACGCGCTGGCCGGGCACGACCTCGACGCCGCTGGGCGACAGGTGCTGATACTCGCCGATCGTGCCGTCGGCGTGCAGGACCAGCACGAAGTTCGCGCGGTGATCGTCGGCGAAGTCCGGCGTGATCCCCGCGCCCTGCGCGCTGGCGTTGGTGGCGACCACGACGCCGTCGCGTGCGGCGAGCACCGGCGTGGCGATCGGGCACGCGAAGTCGATCGCGTACTCGTTGGAAGCGCGGTGCGAGAACGGCCCGTGAAAGCCCTGCAGGACGGCGAAGGTCAGGCCGTGCGGATAGGGCAGGCCATAGACGTAGCCGTCGGGCCGCGCCTGGGGATCGCCAAACCGCGCCTGGAAGTGGAGCTCGCGGCGATAGTTGTAGGCCGGGTCGAGCTGCTGCAGCGACGCGATCACGACGCGCTCGCCGGCGGCCATCGGCGCTGCGGCCGGCGGCAGCACGACGACGCTGTCGAGCGGCGACATCGGCTCGAGGTTGTCGAGGTCGGCGAGCGTGACGTGGAGGACGACCGGCACGGCGTAGCGGTTGCGGACGGTCTGCTCGACCTGCGCGCCGGCGCGAAACAGCTCGAACTCGAGCTGGCCGCCGTCGAACTGGAAGTCGACCAGGCGATCCTCGACGACGCCGACGTCGTGCGCCGCGCCGCGCGGGCCGGGCGCCGGCTCGGTCGGCTCGCCCCGGCGGGGGAGCTGCGGGCCGGCCGGCGGCGGCTCGCAGCCGAGCAGGCCGGCGACGAGGCCCGCGACGAGGCCAAACCGGGGCCGGACGAT
This sequence comes from Kofleriaceae bacterium, assembly GCA_036404335.1. Classification (GTDB taxonomy): domain Bacteria; phylum Myxococcota_A; class Polyangia; order Haliangiales; family Haliangiaceae; genus JABFXX01. The sequence goes on along the minus strand of DASWOO010000316.1, from coordinate 5,068 downwards.
CCGCGCGCGCGCCACCGCGGTCATCGTAGCAGGTTGCGGATGCGGTAGCGCACGACCGTGCCGCTGCGGACGTCCCAGTAGGTCTGCTTGCTGACCGAGCGCAGCGACGCCCAGAGCAAGGCGACGAACGGCAAGCACCAGGTCACTCCGAACGCGATCTGCACCGGCTCGATCAGCACGTAGCCGTTGAGCCGCAGGGCCAGGCCGAGCACCGCGCCGACCAGCGGCAGGCCCAGCGGGATCAGCACGCGACGCGCGGCGCGCGCGGCGTCGGGCCGGCGACCGGTCGTGACGTCGGCCACCTCCAGCTCGAACACCGCCTGGCCCAGCGTCCGGCCGGTGCGGGCGATCAGCGCGATCGCGGCCAGGCCGTAGAGCGAGAACACCAGCGCGCCGAGGTTATCGTCGCCGCTCAAGAGGTTCGGCATGCCGGCCAGCCAGAACAGCCCGGCGATCGCCCCCGCCGCGATGCTCGCGATCAGCAGGTCGAGCAGGGTGGCGATCGAGCGGACGACCAGGCCCGCCGGCCGGGTGTGCTCGACCGACGCCAGCTCGATCGCGCGGATCAGCTCGTCGTAGCTGGCGAACCGGTCGGCGATCGCCGGCGCCATCATCCGGCCGATCAGCGCGTCGACCGCGGCGATCGCGGTGCGGGGCTGGCCGCTGCGGCGCGGCACCGCGGGGCGCTCGGCGCCGGAGTGCTTCGACAGCAGCGCGCCGAGCGTGTCGGCCTCGAACGGCGGCCTGCCGGCGACCAGGTGGTACAGCGTGGCGCCGAGCGCATAGATGTCGGCGCGGCAGTCGACCGCCTCGCCGCGCGCCTGCTCGGGCGCCATGTACAGCGGCGTGCCGGCCATCGAGGTCTGCGCGACCGGCCCGGTGATGCCGCGGGCGAGCTCGTCGTCGGTCGGCGCGCTGGCGGCGAGGCCGAAGTCGAGGACCTTGACCACGCCGTGGCTGTCGATCATGAGGTTCGACGGCTTGATGTCGCGGTGGGTGATGCCGGTCCGCTGGGCCTCGCGCAGGCCGAGCGCGGCGGCGCGGACGATCGCGAGCGCATCGTCGACGGCGAGCGGGCCGGCCGCGAGCCGCTCGCCGACGGTCTGGCCGGCGACGTACTCCATCGCGAAGTACAGGTAGCCGGCCTGCTCGCCGACGAAGTAGATGTGGCCGACGTTGGGGTGGACGACGCGGGCCTGGGCGCGGGCCTCGCGGACCAGGCGATCGCGGCGCGCCGGCTCGCGCGCGACGGCCTCGGGCAGGACCTTGATCGCCACCGGCCGCTCGAGCGCGAGGTCGGTCGCGAGGTAGACCTCGCCCATGCCGCCGGCGCCGAGCGGCCGCTCGATCCGGAAGTGGCCGAGCTGCTGGCCGGCGACCAGCCCGCCCGGCGTCGCCGTCGCGCGCGCCCGCGGCGACGTCTCCGTGCGGTCGTTGACGGGGGCCGGCGCGCTCGGCAGCTCGACGGTGGCCGCGGTGCCGGCCGGGGCAGGGTGGGACGCCGGGCGCGGTCGCGCTGCCAGCGTCTCGTCGAGCTCGGGGCGCATCGCGCTCGACCATACGCTGCCCGCCGCGCCGCGGCTAATCGAATTGCCGCGCCGGCCGATACATCACCAGACGCCATGTCCCGGCTCGTCACGCTGGCCGCGGTCGCCGCCCTCGGCTGCGGTGATAACCTGCCGCCCGATCCGCTGTACGCGATGGTCCAGGTTACCGACGCCTCGCCGTTCCCCGACGGCTGCGGGATGGCCGGCCCGGGCACGAGCTTCCCCGGCGTCGAGGTCCAGCCCCAGCTCGCGGTCGATCCGAAGAAGCCCCGCCACCTGGTCGGCGCGTGGCAGCAGGATCGCTGGTCGAGCGGCGGCGCGCGTGGCATCGGCGCGGCGGCGTCGACCGACGGCGGCGCGACCTGGACCATCAGCTATCCGCACGTCGGCCCGTGCGCCGGCGGCAGCAAGGGCGCGGCGAGCTACGCGCGCGCGACCACGCCATGGGTCGCGTTCGCCGCCGATGGCACGGCGTGGCTGTCGGCGCTGGCGTTCGACACCGACCGGCCGCGCAGCGCGGTGGTCGCCGCGCGCTCGACCGACGGCGGCAAGACCTGGCCCGAGCCGACGATCCTGCGCAGCGACGACGACGCCGACGTGTTCAACGATCGCCAGACCCTGACCGCCGATCCGACCGACGCGAACCGGCTCTACGTCGTGTGGGACCGGATGACCGGGCTCGGCCGCGGCGACACCGCGGCGGTGTCGAGCGCGATCTGGCTCGCGCGGCGCGACAGCGGCGCCTGGCAGACGCCGCGCGCGATCTACGATCCGGGCGCGAACCACGAGTGCCTCGGCCCCGTGCTCGGCGCGCTGGCCGACGGCACGCTCGTCGTCGCGTTCGACGAGATCGCCAACCTCGCGGCCGACGCGCCCGACAACACGCTGTCGCTGATCACCTCGCACGACGGCGGCACGACCTGGTCGGCGGTGCAGCGGCTGTGGACCATGCACGGCGCGGGCGTGACCGACCCCGACGGCGCGGCGATCCGCACCGGCACCGGCCTGCCGTCGCTCGCGATCGACCCGGGCTCGGGCGCGATCGCACTGACCTGGGAAGACCAGACCAACAAGGCGGTCGAGGCCGTGCTGATCATGCGCTCGACCGACAGCGGCGCGACCTGGTCGGCGCCCAAGCTCGTCAACGGCAACCACGCCGTGCCGGCGTTCACCCCGACCGTCGCGATCGCGGCCGACGGCACGCTCGGCGTGTCGTACTACGACCTGCGCGACGCGACAGATCCAGCGGACTTCCGCGCCACCGCCTGGCTCGCGACCTCGCGCGACGCCGGCGCGACCTGGACCGACGCGGCGCTCGGCCTGCCGTTCCCGCTCGCGCCCGCTCGGCTCGCCGACGCCTACTACCTCGGGGACTCGCAGGGCCTCGCGGTCAGCGGCACCGCGTTCGTGCCGCTGTTCGCCGGCACCCACAAGCGCGCCGACGAGCGGACCGATGTCTTCGTCCGCGCCGCGCCCTAGCCGGCGGCTTTGGTCTCGAGCACCAGCTCCGGGCGCGCGCGGAGCTCGACGACCTCGCGGGTCACGACGCACTCCTTGACGCCGGTCAGCGACGGGATCTCGTACATCACGTCGAGCATGACCTCTTCGACGATCGCGCGCAGGCCGCGGGCGCCCGAGTTACGGCGCGCGGCCTCCTCGGCGATCGCGGTCAGCGCGTCGGGGCGGAAGTTGAGCTTGACGCCCTCGAGCTCGAACAGCCGGTGGTACTGCTTGGCGAGCGCGTTCTTGGGCTTCCACAGCACCTCGGTCAGCGCCTCGACGTCGAGCGCGTCGCACGAGACGATCACCGGGAGGCGGCCCATGAACTCGGGGATCATGCCGAACTTGATCAGATCCTCGGTCCGCGCCTGACGCCGCAGCTCGTCCTTGTCGTTCTCTGCCGTCGACACCTGGGCGCCGAAGCCCAGGCCCCGCTGGCCGGTGCGGCGGCGGACGATGTCCTCGAGGCCGTTGAACGCACCGCAGCAGATGAACAGGATGTCCGTCGTATCGATCTGGATCAGCTCCTGCTGCGGCCGGTTGCGCGCGCCGTCCGGCGTGATCGTCGCGGTCTTGCCCTCGAGGATCTTGAGCAGCGCCTGCTGCACGCCCTCGCCGGACACGTCGCGGGTCGGCGACGGCGTGCCGCCCTTGCGCGCGATCTTGTCGATCTCGTCGATGCAGATGATGCCGCGCGCCGTCTTCTCGACGTCACCGCCGGCGGCGCGGAACAGCGCCTTGACCACGCTCTCGACGTCCTCGCCGACGTAGCCAGCCTCGGTCAGCGTCGTGGCGTCGGCGATCGCGAACGGCACGTCGAGCTTCTTGGCCAGGGTCTGGGCGAGCAGCGTCTTGCCCGAGCCGGTCGGGCCGAGCAGCAAGATGTTGCCCTTCTGAAGCTCGACCTCGGACTGCTTGCCGCGCTGACCGATGCGCTTGTAGTGGTTATAGACGGCGACCGAGAGGGCGCGCTTGGCGTCCTTCTGGCCGACGACGTACCGGTCGAGCTCATCGACGATCGCGCGCGGCGGCGGATACTTCGGGCGCTCCGACGCCTCCTCCTTGGCGAGGATGTCGTTGCACAGAGTCACGCACTGGTCGCAAATGAACACGCGCGGGCCGCTGATCAGCTTGCGGACCTCGCGCCGCTGCTTGCCGCAGAAGGAGCAGTGGAACTCTTCCATCTAGGCCAATTCTTACATGTTTGAGGGCGACGGCAATAGCCTCGATCGCCCCCTGTTTGGGCGGGACCGTGAAGTACACCTCTGCCACGGCTTGACCCGCATCAGTGACGGCGAGATCACTCCGGTCGTGCGCGTTGTCGTGATCTGCGGGGAGCCTGAATTCACTGAGTCCGCGCGCGACGCATCGCGCGGTGAATCCGCCACGGTCGCCGATATGCTCGCAGAGCTCGGCTGCCGTGCCACCGTCGGGCGATTCGACCTCGGCGGCCTGGATCTCGACGCGATCGCGGCGCAACCGCCCAATGTGGTGATTGTCGAGGCGGGCGACGATATAGGCAGGGCGCAAAAATCCATCAAACGCATGCGCGACGACGGCCCGCTCGTCGAGGCGCCGATCTTGCTGGCGGTGACGGTGGCTCGGTTGGCCTCGCTCGACTTCTCGATCGGCTTCGACGACTTCGTGCTGATGCCGCTGGTTCCGGCGGAGCTGTATGCACGGTTGCGCCAGCTCGATTGGCGGACCGCGACGTTCGGGAGCGACGAGCTGCTAAAGATCGACGAGCTGGTGATTGATATTGCAGGTTACGAAGTCAGGCTGGGCGGTCGGCGCATCGAGCTGACGCATCAGGAATTCGAGCTGCTGCGCTACCTCGGCCAGCACCGCGGACGCGTATTCACCCGCGAGGCGCTGCTCGAGCGGGCTTGGGGGTACCGGTACGCGGGCGGCACGCGGACGGTCGACATCCACGTGCGGCGCGTGCGGGCGAAGCTGGGCGAGGCGGGCGCGCTGATCGAGACCGTGCGCAACGTCGGCTATAAGTTGCGAGGCTGATGTAT
>DASWOO010000315.1:0-6755 GCA_036404335.1 Kofleriaceae bacterium | reverse complement strand
GCGAGCTTGACCGACAGCTCCTCGGCGATCACCGGCCGGGCGAGCACCACGGTCTCGAACGTCTCCTTGCCGAGCCGGAAGCACTCGACGTCCTCGAGCGCCACGACGTCGGCGCTGCGGGGCTCGCCGGTCATCAGGCTCATCTCGCCGAAGAAGTCGGGCGCGGCGATCTGCGCGATCCGGATCTTGCCGGCGCCGTCGGGCCCGGCGTCGGCCTGGACCTCGGCGCGGCCGGAGGTCAGCACGTACAGCCAGTGGCCGGTCGCGCCCTGGCGGGTGATCAGCTCGCCGGTGACGTAGAGCGCGTGGTGCATGCCGGCGGCGAGCGTGCGCAGCTCGTCGTCGGTGAACGTCCGGAACAGCGCCACGGTCTTGAGCGCGGTCAGCCGCTCGTCGACCGCGTGCGCGGGCAACGACGGCGTCCGGGCCTCGTCCCGGGCCTGGACGACGACCGCGGTGGTCGCCGACGCCAGCGGGATCTGCGCGCGCTGCAGCGCCGCGTACAGCCGGGCCCGGATCCGCGAGTTGGTGGTCTCGTCGGAGGTCAGGTCCTTGATCCAGTAGCGCACGACGTAGCTCGCGATGCCCTCGCGGTTCTCCTGCGACAGGTCGTTGCACACGACGTTGATCGCCGGCTCGTCGGCGACGTTGTCGATCGCCGCGGCGCGCAGCGCGTCGGTCACGACCTGGATCACCCGGCTCGGCGGCGTGCGGAAGTCGACGTTGAACCAGACCTTCATCCGCTGCGGCACGGTCCGGCCGTCGCGCTTGCCGAGGAGCGTGATGCTGTTGGCGAGCAGCTGGGCGTTGGGCACGATCAGCGTCGACCAGTCGCGGGTCTCGATCACGGTGTGGCGCCAGCGCACCGACTTGACCTTGCCCTGCTTGCCGTTCTCGAGCTGGATCCAGTCGCCCTCGCGGATCGAGCCATCGAGCTGCAGCGCGACGCCGCCGACGATGTTGCCGAACGTGCTCTGCAGCGAGATCGCGAGCACCGCCGAGACCACGGCGCCGGACACCATCGCGCCGGTCGGGTTGACGCCATGGCGCGCGAGCACCGCGAGCGTGACCACGATGTAGCCGATGCCGACCAAGAGGTCGCTCGCGATCATCGGCAGGTCGATGCCGACCGACGGCAGCATCACCGCGAACGCCACGGTCGCGGTCAGGCTGACCAGGACGAACGCCCACAGGATCTGACCGGCCAGGTGGACGCCGCTCGCCCACGCCGGCAGGCCCGCGAGGTCGAAGCCGATCGCCGCGCCGGTCGCGGTCGCGAACAGCGCGAAGATCGTCGCCAGCCGGCGCAGCCGCGGCCGCTGGATCGGCCGGAACCGGTTGACCAGCGCCGCCGTGACTACCACGGCGAGCAGCATGCCGAGCACCCAGCCGAGCTCGAGGACGTGGGCCGGCGACACGGGCTATGCGGATTCGGCGGGCTCGACCCGGGCCGCTTCGCGCAGGGCGTTGTCGCGGATCCGCTTGTCGAGGAAGTAGTCGCGGCCGCGCCAGAACTCGGCCGACACGCCGAACACCGAGATCGCGGCGGCGAAGATCGCCAGCGGCGTGGCGTACGCCGGCACGATCAGCGCCGCGCCGAGCACCGCGCAGACCCCGAGCACCCGGCCGCCCCACGCCAGCGCCTTGGTCGCGCGCTTGTGGTGCGACATCAGGTTGTCGAGGCCGCCGACCGCGAGCTCGAACGACAGGATCACGAAGATCGGCCACGCGTCGGCCGGGCCGACCAGCACCTTGTACGCGAGCAGCGGCAGCGCCAGCGCGCCGATGATCCGCACCGCGTCGGCGCGCGAGAAGTCCCCGCGGCCACGCAGCTGCTTCCAGCCGACGACCAGGTAATCGAGGCCGCTGATCCAGGTCAGGCCGACGACCATGAACATGATCACCTGCACGGTGAGCTGGGTATCGCCGTACAGGTGGCAGGCCAGGATCGGCACGAACGAGCCCGACATCACGAACGCGCCGCGCCAGATCTTGTGCTTGACGATCCACAGCCCGACCATCGCGACCATCGGCGCGACCAGGCCGGCGATCAACAGCCAGGTCAGGAAGCTCTGGTTGGCGACCAGCGGGAACAGCAGCATCACCCCGATGCCCTGCATCTGGGTCCAGGTCTTGACCTTGGCCAGGTACGAGGTCTTGAGCGTCAGGTTGCGCTGCTCGTACGCCGAGCGCAGCGCGGTCACGAAGAACTCGCGCTGGAACATCAGCGCCACCGACCACCACGGGACCAGCGGGTGCGCGCCGTCGACGAACGGCGTGTACACGAACACGTTGAAGATCTTGTCGGCGATCGGATCGAGCAGGCCGCCGAGCACGGTCGGGCCGTACTTGCGGGCGAGCATGCCGTCGACCCAGTCGGTGCAGCCGATCAGCGTGCCCGCGACCAGCGCCGCCCACATGTAAACGTTATCTTTGTAGCCGAGCTCGGCGCCCCGGTAGATCAGCCACGCCAGGAGCGGCATCGGCACCAGGCGCAGCACGGTCACCTGGTTGGCGGTGATCAGCGGGCGCCCGGGCACGCGCGAACCCTATCATGACCCGCAGCGGGATACCGGCTACAGGGCCGGCTCGTCGGTCACTTCGGTCACGCAGTTCGCGATGATATGCGTGTCGTCGGGCAGGGTGTTCTGGCCCTCGACCTTGAGCGTCTGCATGTCCGGCGTCTTGGAGCAGTTGACCGCGTCGGTCACCAGGTGCCAGCACGGCGCGTTGCTCGACGAGTCGTCGCACTTGGGCAGGATGTTCTGCGTCTCGTTGTCCTTGCCCTGGTTCTGCACCGCGGCGACCGCGCAGTCGTACTGCGGGCCGGGCGTCTTGGTATCGACGTCCGCGAGCTTGCCCTCGATGCACGGATCGCCGATGACCGCCTTGAGCAGGTCGCCGATCTGCGAGAGGCCACCCGACAGGTCCGACTGGCAGATCGTCGAGAACGTGCTGCGGTTCGGGAACTGGTCGAGGAAGTACTTGATGCGGATCGGCGGGTCGGCGACCTCGGTCTTGCCGGCCGTGTCGACGTAGCTGCACGAGTGGGCGAGCGACGGCAGCTTCTTGCCGTTGGGCTGGCCCTGCGGCGCGCGGAGCTCGACGGCGAACGGGTCGGTCGTGCCGATGATGCCGGCGACGATGACCTTGCTCGGGTCGGTCTTGAGGCTCTTCAAGAAGTCGGCGTAGCCCGACGCCTTGGTCAGGAACGCCGACTGGTCGTTGGGGTGGCACTTCCCCTTGGGACCGACCTGGTTCATCGTCGCGGTGGTGTCGCCGTTGTCGTCGCACAGCACGCCGAACCGCGTGCAGCGGAACGACTGCTGGGCGCCGAGCGGGCCGTTGTCGCCGGCCTGCAGCAGCATGGGATCCGCGAGCGAGCAGTCATCCTCGTCGGCGATGATCACGACCGCGAGGTACGCGTCGTCGCGGAGGAAGCCCTTGTTGGCCGCGTTGGTCGAGACCAGCGCCTGCTTCATCGCCTCGAGGTGCTGCTCGAAGCCGCAGCCGCCGTCGCCGGCCTTGGCCATCTGCGTGAACGCATCGGACAGGTTGCCCGTGTAGTTGGGCATCCGGGCGCCGGTGGTCGGGTCGATCTCGTTGCTGAGGAACGGGGCGCCGTTCTGGATCGGCGCGCCGCCGGTCCGGAGGTTACCGTCCTTGCCCAGGCCCGAGCAGCCGCCCATGCCGATCGTGCCGATGCCGGGGCCAGGGGTCGGGCTGTTCGCGCCCTTGGTGCCCATGTCCGAGGTCACCACGCCGATGTGGACGCTCGGCAGGCCGCCCTCGATCTTCGAGAGCTCGTCGGTGAAGTTCGGGAAGTTCGCCGCCAGGTTGGCCTGCTTGTCGGCCATCGAGGGCGAGTCGTCGACCACGAACAGGATGTCGACGTTGCGGTTGATCTTGACCGGGATGTCCTTGAACTCGACGCGACCTTGCGCCGGCAGGACCTTCGAAATCCCGCGGTCGGGACAGGCGGCCAGGAGGCCGGTCGCCGAAATAGCTAGAACAGACGAAACGATCGCGCGGCGCATGCAGGGCACCTCCAACTGCGGCAGCATAGAGCAAGTGGGCGACCAAGTTGAGTCCCAAGCAGTTTCCAATGCTTGGTTTTCAGATCACCGGACCTGACCGCCAACCTGGTTGGCGCATCGGTCAGACAGTTGGCAGTTGACCCCTCCGCCAACGCGCCGAGATCAGCCGGGATGGCTCTATAAGCGCAGGGCGTGCGAAAACGTCGCTTGTAGGTACTACGGGGCGATCTGGCACCGGGCGGTGACATGCGCCGACCCGGTCAGCTGGTCCGCGCCCTCGAGCTCGAGCTTGGCCGAACCCAGCTCGACCGAGCGGCCGCAGCTCACGCCGTCGTTGACGATCCGGTAGCACGGTGGGTTGGTCGCGGGCTCGTCGACCGAGCACGCCGGCACGGCGGCGCCGCCGTCGGCGGTGACGGTGCAGGTGGCCTGGATGCCGTCGGCGGCGGCGTCGGTGTCGAGCAGCCGGACGTGGAAGCACGGGTCGCCCATCGCCGCGACCATCGCCTCGCTGGCGTCGGCCAGCCCGCTCGACAGGTCCTGCGAGCAGATCGAGGCCGCGCGGCCGTGGGTCGGGCCCTGCTTGGCGAGCACGCCGAGGAACGCCGCGAGCCGCGCCGGCGGATACGCCGCGTGCGACATGCCGAGATCGTCGAGGTACTTGCACGACGCGGCGAGCTCGGGGATCGGCACGCCGTTGACCGCCTTGAGCTCGACGGCGAACGGCGTGCCGGTGCCCATGAGCGCCGCGGCGGCGACCCTCGCCGGATCGGGCTTGAGGCCCTGGAGGAACGCGGCGTAGTCGGTGGCGCTGGTCAGGTACGTCGGGTCGCTCGTCGGGTGGCAGCCGTCCTTCGCGCCGACCGTGTTCATCGCGTCGGGCGTGGCGCCGGCGGTATCGCAGGTCACGCCGAACCGGGTGCAGCGAAACGAATCGAGCGCGCCCAGCGCGGTGGCGTCGGCCGCGATCAGGCTCGCGTGGGCGAGCGAGCAGTCATCCTCGTCGGTCAGGAACACCACGGCCAGCGCCGCGCTGGGCCGCAGGAAGCCCTGGTTGGCGGCGTTGGTCGGCAGGAGCGCCTGCTTCATCGCCTCGAGCGGTTGCTCGAAGCCGCAGCCACCGTCGCCGGCCTTGGCCATCAGCGCGAACATGTCGGCGAGGGTCTTGTCGGCTGGGTAGTTGGTCGTCCGCGCGCCGCCGGCCGCCGCGACATCGCTGAGGTATGCGCCGGTGATCGGCGCGCCGCCGGTGCGCAGCGCGCCGGCCTTGCCGTTCGCCGCGCAGCCGCCCATGCCGGCCGTGCCGATCGCCGGGCCGGGCGTGGCGTCGAGCGCGCCCGTGGTGCCGAGGTCGGTGGTGACCACGCCGAGGTGCAGATCGGGCATGCCGCCGGGCAGGACCTGCAGCGCTTCGCTGAACGTGGCGAACGCGGCGGCGAGGTTGGCCTGCTGGTCGGCCATCGACGGCGAGTCGTCGATCACGAACAGCACGTCGAGCGCGGTCGGCGGGGTCACCGGTACCACGACCTGGGCGAGCTGCGGCCCGCCGGTCCCGGCGTCGACGGTCGCGTCGTGGCCCGAGCCGCCGCACGCGGCGAGCGCGAGCGCCGCGACCCACACAATAGACGTCGTCATCTGCGCGCATCATCCCACGTGCTAGGTTCCAGGTGTGGCGAGCGGGATCACGCACGTCCTGCTGGTGGGGCCGGACGACGCCGCGCGGCGCGCCTTGCGCCTGCTGCTCGATCGCTCCGGGGCGCAAGTCGCCGCGGTCGAGGGTGTCGACGCGGCCGAGGCCCACGTCGCGGCCGGCCACGCCTGCGATGTGATGCTCGCCACCGCCGAGCTGGCGCCGCGGCTGACCGGGGTGCTCCCGGTGATCGCGATCGTGGCGCCGCGCGCGGACCGCGTCGCGCCACCGGCGCCCGGCGCGGACCGGGTCGCGCCGCCGGCGATGATCGGCGACGGCCCGCAGATGGCGGCGCTGCGCCAGCAGATCGAGCGGATCGCCGCGGCGCGCTCGACCGTGCTGGTGCTCGGCGAGAGCGGCACGGGCAAGGAGCTGGTCGCGCGCGCGCTGCACGACGCCTCGCCGCGCCGGGATCGCCGGTTCGTCGCGGTCAACTGCGCGGCGATCCCCGAGGCGCTGCTCGAGGCCGAGCTGTTCGGCCACCGCCGCGGCGCGTTCACCGACGCCGTGCGCGACCGCGCGGGGCTGTTCGAGGACGCCGACGGAGGCACGCTGTTCCTCGACGAGATCGGCGAGCTGCCGCTCGCGCTGCAGGCCAAGCTGCTCCGCGTGCTGCAGGACGGCGAGCTGCGCCGGATCGGCGACAACCAGCCGATCCACGTCGACGTCCGGCTGATCGCCGCGACCCTGCGCGACCTGGGCGAGGAGGTCCGCGCCGGTCGGTTCCGCGAGGACCTGTTCTACCGGCTCAACGTGCTGCCGATCCACCTGCCGGCGCTGCGCGACCGCGCGGAGGATATCCCCGCGCTCGCCCGGTTCTTCGCCGGGCGCCACGCCCGGCGCCACAACCTGGGCGAGGTCGAGGTGACCGACGACGCCGCGGCCGTGCTCGCCGGCCAGCCGTGGCCGGGCAACGTTCGCGAGCTCGAGAACGCGATCGAGCGCGCCGTGGTGCTCGCCGATGGCACGGCCGATGGCCGCCGCGTCGTGGATGGCGGTTATTTAACAACCGTACTGGATCTGGCGCC
>DASWOO010000314.1:0-9475 GCA_036404335.1 Kofleriaceae bacterium | reverse complement strand
GCATCGCTGATTTCCGTCAGCTCGGAGGTGCATCGTGAAGTACGTCAAGCAGTTCGGCGGCGGCTCGGCCGAGGGCCGCGCCAGCGACAAGGCGCTCCTCGGCGGTAAGGGCGCCAACCTGGCGGAGATGGCGTCGCTCGGCCTGCCGGTGCCGCCCGGCTTCACGCTCACCACCGAGGTCTGCCGCCACGTCATGGAGCACGGCGCGGACCACTACCCCGACGGCCTCGACGCCGAGGTGGTCGAGGCGCTCGCGCGCGTCGAGGAGCTGACCAAGACCGTGTTCGGCGACGGCGACCAGCCGCTGCTGGTCAGCGTGCGCTCGGGCGCGCCGGCGTCGATGCCCGGCATGATGGACACGATCCTGAACCTCGGGCTCAACGACGTCACGGTCGAGGCGCTGGCCAAGGGCTCGGGCAACGCCCGGTTCGCCTGGGACTGCTACCGCCGGTTCGTCGCGATGTACGGCGAGGTCGTGATGGGCGTGGTCGCCGGCAACGAGCACGACGACCAGCCGTTCGACCGGATCTTCGAGGACGTCAAGCACAAGCACCGCGCGCGGCGCGATCAGGACCTCAAGGAAGACGCGCTGCGCGAGGCGGTCGCGCTGTTCAAGGCCGAGATCAAGCGGGCGACCGGCACCGACTTCCCCGACGACGTCAAGACCCAGCTGTGGGGCGCGATCGGCGCGGTGTTCCGCTCGTGGGACAACCCGCGCGCCGACTACTACCGCAAGCTCAACAACATCTCGGCGGCGATGGGCACCGCGGTCAACGTCCAGGCCATGGTGTTCGGCAACCTCGGCGACGACTGCGCGACCGGCGTGGCGTTCACCCGCAACCCGTCGACCGGCGAGGCCCACCTCTACGGCGAGTTCTTGACCAACGCGCAGGGCGAGGACGTCGTCGCCGGCGTGCGCACGCCCGAGCCGATCGACGAGCTGGCCAAGATCCTGCCCGAGGCCCACGCCGAGCTGGCGCGGATCGCCCAGGTCCTCGAGGACCACTTCCGCGACATGCAGGACCTCGAGTTCACGATCCAGCGCGGCCAGCTGTTCATGCTGCAAACCCGCAGCGGCAAGCGCACCGGCCGGGCGATGGTCAAGGTCGCGGTCGACCTGGTCGCCGATGGCAAGATCGAGCCGCGCGAGGCGGTGATGCGGGTCGATCCGGCCAAGCTCGACGAGGTCCTGCACCCGACGATCGACCCCAAGGCCCGGCCGACGCCGATCGCCAAGGGCCTGCCGGCGTCGCCCGGCGCCGCGATCGGCAAGGTCGTGTTCACCGCGAGCGCCGCCGCCGACTGGGCGCAGCGCGGCGAGACCGTCATCCTGGTCCGGACCGACACCTCGCCGGAGGACATCCACGGCATGAAGGCGGCGTCGGGCATCCTGACGGCGCGCGGCGGCATGACCAGCCACAGCGCGGTCGTCGCCCGCGGCATGGGCAAGTGCTGCGTGACCGCGTGCACCTCGCTCCGGGTCGAGGCCGCCAAGAAGACCGCGTCGTTCGTCGGCGGCGGCAAGGAGCACAAGCTCAAGGAGGGCGACCTGCTCACCCTCGACGGCTCAACCGGGGAGGTCTTCCTCGGCCAGGCGCCGCTGGTCCCCGCCGAGCTCGGCGACGAGGTCGGCAAGCTGATGGAGTGGGTCGACTCGTTCCGCCGGCTCAAGGTCCGGACCAACGCCGACACCCCGACCGACGCGCGCACCGCGCGCAACTTCGGCGCCGAGGGCATCGGCCTGTGCCGCACCGAGCACATGTTCTTCCAGCCCGAGCGCATCCTCGCGGTGCGGGAGATGATCCTCGCCAACGACGAGGCCGGCCGGCGGCTCGCGCTCGACAAGATCCTGCCGATGCAGCGCGGCGACTTTGCCGAGCTGTTCCGGGTCATGGACGGCCTGCCGGTGACGATCCGGCTGCTCGATCCGCCGCTCCACGAGTTCCTGCCGCACACCCCGGCGGAGATCGAGGAGGTCGCCAAGGCGCTCGGCAAGCCCGCCGACAAGATCGGCCAGAAGGTCGCCGACCTGAGCGAGGCCAACCCGATGCTCGGCCACCGCGGCTGCCGCCTGGCGATCACGTTCCCCGAGATCTACGAGATCCAGGCGCGGGCGATCGGCGAGGCCGCGGCCGAGGTCGCCGCGGCCGGCGTCGCGGTCCACCCCGAGATCATGATCCCGCTGGTCATGGTGCCCGAGGAGCTGCGCCGGCTGCGCGAGCTGGTCGAGAAGACGTTCACCGCGGCGCTCGGCGGCGCGAAGATCAGCTTCACGATCGGCACGATGATCGAGCTGCCGCGCGCCTGCGTGGTCGCCGACCAGATCGCCGCCCACGCCGACTTCTTCTCGTTCGGCACCAACGACCTGACCCAGACCACCTACGGCCTGTCGCGCGACGACGCCGGCAAGTTCCTGCCGGCCTACCTCGAGGCCGGCGTGCTGGCCGCCGACCCGTTCGCCGTGCTCGATCCCGAGGGCGTCGGCGCGCTGATCGAGCTGGCGGTCCGCGGCGGCCGGGGCGTCAAGCCGCAGCTCAAGGTCGGGATCTGCGGCGAGCACGGCGGTGATCCCAGCTCGGTGGGCTTCTGCCACCGGGCCGGGCTCGATTATGTATCGTGCTCGCCGTTCCGGGTGCCGATCGCGCGGGTTGCCGCGGCCCGGGCGGCGCTGGCAGAGCACCGAATTCCCCCGGCCGGTGGCAAGCCGGCAACCAAGTGAGCGTGAGGCCCTTCATGCAGGCAACCCCCCGTGACCCCTCGCGGTCTGATGCGCATCCGATGAGGATTGCCGCGTCGACTTGCGTCCTGAGCGTGGGGGTCCTGTTCGCGCTGACGGCCGTGGGCTGCACGGCGTCGGCGACCGACGTCGAGCCCCCGCGCGACCAGCTGTTCTTCCCGACCGGCATCGCGGTCGCGCCCGACGAGTCGGTCGTGTTCGTCGCCAACTCGAACTCCGAGCTGCGCTACGACTCCGGCACGATCGACGTGATCGACCTGGCGCAGGTCCAGGGCGTGATCGACGCCTGGCGCACCGACAGGAACCCCGGGACGTGCGCGCCCGACCCCGACCACCGCGAGACCCTGATCTGCGAGGAGGCGCCGTTGATCCGCGCCGGCGCCGGGGTCCGCACCGGTAACTTCGCCACCGACATCTCGATCCAGCGGTTCGGCGACAACAAGTTCCGGCTGTTCTCGCCCAACCGCGGCGATCCGTCGATCGCGTGGGCCGACTACGACGGCACCGCGCTGCGCTGCAGCGATGACACCGATAGCAGCTTCCACCAGTGCGACGACAAGCACCGGCTGACCTCGGTGCTCGAGGACCCGGACATGACCAACGTGGCCGACGAGCCGTTCGGGGTCTACGCCTACGCCGACCCGGCCGACCCGATGACGGGCGTCAGCCAGGGCTACGCGGTGGTCTCGCACCAGACCAACGGCGTGGTCACGCTGATCGACTCGCCCAGCGATGGCGCGGCGGTGATCGCCGACATCAAGTACAACGTGTTCAGCCCCGATCTGCTGACCGGCCTGCGCGGCGCGTCCGGGGTCGCCGGCCGCCACACCGACGCCGGCGACCTGATCTACGTCGGCTCGCGCACCGATCCGCGGGTCGCCGAATTCACGATCAGCCGCAGCCCTGGCAGCGAGCCGGCGCTGCTGTACAGCAACTACTTCTACCTCAACGGCGTCGGCACCGATCCGGGCGTCGGCGGCTCGGCCGATACCCGCGGCCTGACGTTCTCGCCCGACGGCAACGAGCTGTACCTGGTCAACCGCCAGCCGCCCAGCCTGCAGGTGTTCGACACCGCGGCCGACGCGACCGGCACGATCCCCAACAAGCTGACCGCCGCCGCCGACATCTGCCGCAACGGCTCGAACGTCGCGTCGGTGGACCTGGGGCCGGTGCTCGGCACCCGGGCGTTCATCACCTGCTTCGAGGACGGCACGGTCTACGTCATCGACCCCAGCGGCGTGACCAACCTCGACGACGTGGTCCAGAGCGGCCGCGGGCCGTTTTCGATCTCGGCAGCGCCCGGCCGCGGCCTCGTGTTCGTCACCAACTTCCTCGAAGACACGATCTCCGTGATCGACGTGAACCCGGCCTCGGCCAATCGCAATCGCGTCGTGCTGCGCATCGGCACGCCGAAGCCTCCCGAGAACAACTGATCATGATCCGTCGCTCATTACGTCATCCCGCACGTCCTCTCTCGATCGGGCGGCTCGCGTCGGGCCTCGGCGTGGCGCTCGCGCTCGTCGCGTGCGACGACACGTCGACGATCGCGCCCAACACGCTCAACCTGGCCCGGCCGGTCGACATCGCGTTCGCGTGCTACGGCGGGCTGCGGGTCACCGGCGGCACGACCAGCACCGCCGCCGCGCCCGAGAGCTCGCTGACCGCCCAGCCGACCACGTCGTGCGACTACCGGTCGGCCGAGCATTACATCGTGGCCAACGAGGGCGAGGATCTGTCCGACGCGATCGTCCGGCTCGAGCCGCGGCCGCCCGGCCAGCAGGACGTCGCCAACTCGGTCGTCGGCACCGCGTCGTACTTCGGGTTCATCCTGCAGTCCGCGTCGGGCACGGTCGCGCTGACCAGCTTCGCGTCCAAGCCGTCGAGCCAGTTCACCGGTGCCAACGCCGACGTGTTCGTCGTCGACGCCGATCCGCTGACCCCGGGCAAGAACGCGATCAGCGTCGGCGAGGATCCGGTCGGCATCGAGACCGACAAGTCGGGCTGCTACGAGGTCGTCGCCAATGGCGGGTCGTGCGACCTGTCGTCGCTCGACGTCAACAGCGTGCTCGGCAACCTCAGCGGCGTGCAGGTCAGCAAGCCGGTGATCAAGCGCCTGCCGATCGTCAACGGCAGCGGCCAGATCCTCTACGCCAAGCCGTCGGCGATCGTCGGCGAGGAGGCCGACGCGGTGGTCGGCAACGCGTGCCCGGCGGCCCCGAGCGGCATCGCCTACGCCGCGTTCCCCAGCTGCCACATGGTCGCCGCGCTCGACCTGTCGCAGGGCGATGACCAGGCGCACGTCGTCGCCGCGATCCAGTTCGACGCGACCGGCGCGGCGAAGCTGGTCACCGATCTCGCCGGCCTGAGCTGCCCGGTCGAGTGCGGCGATAACCCGACCGCGCCCGGCGCCACGGCCGACCCGCTGCCGCGGCCGGTCACGCTGGCCTACCGCTTCGACCCCAACGCGGTCGACACCACGTCGAAGATGCCCAACCCGCGCCGGCGCCTCGCGATCGGCGCGAGCAACTCGCCGCGGATCACCGTCGTCGACCTGGCGGACAACTACCCGGCGGCGACCGATCCGGCCAACCCGTACGTCGCGCAGCCGCAGGCCCTGCAGGTCACCGCCGCGACCGCGATCACCCAGATCACGCTCGAGAACGAGGCGCCGGGCCAGCTGCTCGGCGTCGACCAGATCGCGCTCAGCCCGCAGGTCGGGCTCGGCGCTGGCGCCGGCACCGCGCTCGCCACGTTCGGCGGCATCGGCCCCGCCGGCACCGGCCAGTACGTCTACGCGATCGCGTCGGACCACACGGTCCGCGTCGCCGACGTGCTCGGCTACAACAGCGGCCTCACCGAGTGCGACACCCAGGTCGACACCCGGCTGCTGCAGACCGGCTCCCCCACGTCGCCCGGCGAGAACGAGGCGCTGCTGCAGTGCATCCCGGTCGCGAACAAGCTCGCCCGGCGCAGCGGCGCCCGCAGCCCCGGCATCCAGCTGCCCGACCAGGGCCAGCCCACGTCGGTCGCGTTCGTCCGCACCCCGCAGGCGATCACCGTCGACGGGCTGGTCGAGACCGTCGTGCCCGCGCCGTCCGCGCTGGTCGGCACCTTCGCGGTCATCTCGTCGGTCGCCGGCCCGACCTACATCGCCAACGTCGCCGACGTCAACAAGACCACTCACACCTTCGACCCGGCCCATCCGCAGGGCACGCAGCCGACGTTGCTCATGGCGCACCAGCTGCGCCACAACCTGCTGTTCCCCGACGAGGGCTCGGCCCAGGTCAGCACCGCGGACGACGGCACCCACGTCGCCACCCCGGCGTGCCTGATCAACGGCACCGCCAACGAGGGCGCGCCGCACACCACGGCGGCGCCGACCCAGACCGGCATCACCGGGAGCGCGGGCACCGGCAGCACCGCGGCATCCAAGGCGCTCGAGCTGCCGACCCTCCGCCAGGTCGAGTGCACCGCGGCGCTCGACGCGCCCAACGGCGTCGCGCTGTCCGAGCTGCAGGCGGGCGCCGATCCGGCCACGCGCCAGCAGGTCTACCCCGACCTCGGCGGCATGTTCAGCCTGCAGAGCTTCACGGTGAGCTACGAAGGCCAGCTGTCGATCGACGCCGGCAAGGCGTTCAACGGCCCGACCGTCCGGGTCGGCCAGTGGGTCAGTAACTCCACCGAGTCGGCGTCGCTCAACGACCAGACCCGGCCGTTCTGCAGCCTCGGCGCCGAGGTCGGCGACATCGTGCAGATGCACGGCTGCGATCCGGCGCAGAACGGCCTCGACTGCCCGCAGGGCTACGAGTGCTACGTCCACGCCGAGACCCAGTACACGCTGAACGGCGTGCATGTCGGCTCGTGCCTCAAGGCCAGCGACATCGATCAGCTCGCCCCGGCGTGCCGCGATTATCTGGTGTCGTCGCGCCAGTTCACGGTCCGCTACAGCTCCGCCGGTCAGCTCGAGCTCACGCCGCGGCTGCACGAGCTGCGAACCACCCCGCTCGACGGCTGCACCGGCGATGACCAGTGCAAGCAGCTCGCCGATTACTCGGTGCAGAACAGCGTCGATCAGTTCGACGCCGCCACGTCGGTCGATCCGCACAGCTGGGTCTGCCGGGACGACACCACGCGCAAGCCGTTCCTCAACGGCTCGACCAAGCGCTGCGTCGAGCAGTGCTTCAACCACCTGGGCGCGCGGGACGCCGATTGCGATGTCGGCTCGATCTGCGTCGGCGCGTCCGACGACGGCAAGACCCCGGGTGTGTGCCAGGAGGGCGTGATCCCACCGCAGGCGTGCATGGCCGCGCCGCAGCGGCTCACGATCCACGCCGGCGAGGCGTTCACGCTGCTCAACGACCAGACCGGCTACCTGAGCCCCCTGGTCGCCGCGCCCGGCGATCCGAGCGGCAAGTGCATCCTCGATCCCAAGTACAACGATCCCAAGGTCCCGCGGACCCGCGTCGCGCGCATCCCGCTCGACGCCCCGGCCTGCGTCCCCGGCGCCGACCCGGTCAGCGGCATGCTGCCCGACGGCACGTTCGAGCCCAACCCGTGCGCGCTGATGACGACGAGCGCGTCGAACGAGGTCCACTACGCCAGCGGCACCTGCGCGGCGCCGACCACGACCCTGACCGCGCGGACCAGCGTGCCGGCGATCAAGCTGCGCACGCCGTTCGTGACGCTGACCCTGGTCGATCCGTACTACCCGGGCGACGCGCAGTGCCCGGTCGATCGCGGCGGCTCGCCGCTCGTGGCGGGCGCGCGCGTGCCGCTCGTGGTGCCGGGCTACACGCTCGGGTTCACGATCAGCGGCGGCCTGACCCCGCTGCAGCTGCAGAGCTACAGCTCGTCGTACAACCCGGTGATCCCGGCGCGGATCGTCGGGGGCCCGACCGGCAGCATCTGGGTGCTCGATGACGGCGACTTCCTGTCGACCACGCTCGGCCTCGCGTCGACGCAGGGCGCGGTGTACCGCATCGAGTCGCGGTCGCTCGGCATCTTGAACGAGCTGCAGTAGCCAATTTCTTGCCCCGGGCGGGGGGCGCGCCGAGGCTGAGCCATGCCCAGCCGCGAGCCCGAGCTCTACAAGGACAAGATCGAGGTCAGCCTCGACGGCCGCCAGATCTTCTATCTGTTCTTCGGTGGCGCGGTGATCGTCGGGCTGATGTTCGTGATCGGCGTGATGGTCGGGCGGCGGGTCGAGGCGCGCGGCCACCTCGACCGGGCGCAGACCCAGACGGCGAGCGATCCGCTCGCGGCGCTCGACCGGCTGGAGCGCTCGGACAACCTGTCGTTCCACGGCGCGCTGACCGGCGGCGACGCGACGACCGACGTCGAGAAGGCGATCGCCGAGCGCGCCGCAGCGAAGCCGGACAAGCCGGCGGAGGCCAAGGCGCCGGCGCCCGCGCCGGTGGTGGCGCCGGCCGCGGAGATCAAGGCGGACAAGCCGGCGGCCGAGGGCGAGAAGAAGCACAAGAAGCACGACGACGACAAGCACGCGGACAAGGCGGCGTCGGAGAAGTCGGCCGAGAAGTCAGACAGGTCGGCCGACAAGTCAGACAAGTCGTCGGAGAAGTCAGACAAGTCGTCGGAGAAGTCGGGCCGGTTCACGCTGCAGCTGTCGTCGTTCCAGGACAAGTCTGAGGCCGAGGCGTTCCTGTCGTCGATGAAGTCCGCCGGCTACCAGGCGTACCTGACCGAGGCCGAGGTCAACGGCAAGGGCACGTTCTACCGCGTCCGCCTCGGCTCGTACCGCTCGGTCGACGCCGCCAGCGACGCCAAGGCCGAGTACGAGAAGTCGGCGCGCAAGACCGCCCAGGTGATGAAGCTATAGCGCCGGCAGCGCGGCCGCCCACGCCGGCGCGCTGCCATCGACGACGACGAACAGCGTCGCCTCGCGCGGCCACGGCGGCGGCGGGTGCGCGGGGCAGGCGAGGGCGAGCGCGGCCCCGCCGTGCAGCCGGGCCTCGAGCGCGCCGCGCTTGCCGGGCGCGTCGAGCACCGCGAGCCGGCCATGGCGCGCCGCGAGCTCGGCCTCGATCGCCGCGTCGGACCGGCCGGCGCGCTCGACGCGCCACAGCCCCGCCGCCGGCGCCGCGTCCCCGGCCTCGCCGATCCAGCGGATCGCCCGCGGCGGCGCGCCGTCGAGCGCGTCGCACACCGCGGCGCGCAGGCCGACTCTGCCCCCGCGCCGGCGAATCAGCCCGATACGCGCCAGCTCGCCCTGGCCGAGCGGCTCGCGCCAGTCGTCGACGAGCTGCGCCAGCCGCGCGATCGGCAGCGCGGCCTCGCCCTGCAGGTACAGCCCGTACAGCGCGATCATCGCGCGCCGCGCCGCGCCCGGCAGCGCCAGCCGCTGCGCCAGCTGCCCCAGCTCGGTGTCGGCCGCGACCACCGGCAGCTCGGCATCGCCGGCGCCGCCGACGACCTCCGCGCCATAGGCCGCCACCGGCGCACGCCACGCCGTGCGACTCGCCTCCGGCGCGCGCCGCGGCGGCGCCGGCCGGGCGAGCTCTTCGCGAGGCGCCGGCCGGGCGAGGTCTTCGCGTGGCGCCGGGCGAAGCGCAGGCGGGCTGTCCTCGCGCCGGGCCACGGCCGCGCCATCGTCGCGCAATATCTGCTTCGGCACGGCCACGGGCGCGCTGCCCTCGCGCGATGCCTGCTTCGGCACGGCCACGGGCGCGCTGTTCTCGCGCGATGCCTGCTTCGGCACGGCCACGGGCGCGCTGTCGCCGC